>DATNOY010000868.1:0-7542 GCA_036703495.1 Coleofasciculaceae cyanobacterium | reverse complement strand
GTCATTGCCGTCATCAGCTTTACCTGGCTGAGCCTCAGTCAGCTTAAATTCGTGGGACAAGACGGGATTGCTCCAGCGCAACTTGCTCCAGCGCCGGCAGCGATCGCGCCCTCCCTAGCCGCACAACCTGCTAGCCCGGCCTTTGCATCCCCGATCGAAGCTCAACTGGTTCGGTTTCAAGTACTTAGCGCTTGCTTTGTGGCTTTTGCCCATGGAGCCAACGATGTTGGCAATGCGATCGCGCCTTTGGCCGCAATTGCCTATGTTAACCACACCGGCTCGGTGCCGCTGGGCAGTTTCCAAACTCCCTTTTGGGTGCTGCTATTGGGCGGAACGGGGATTGTGGCAGGCTTGGCCGTGTGGGGCAAAAAGGTGATTGCCACCGTCGGACAGGGGATTATTCCCCTACAGCCCAGCGGTGGGTTTTGCGCCCAGTTAGCTACCGCGACGACTGTCCTGCTCGCCTCGCAGCTAGGGTTGCCTGTTTCTACCTCCCATGCCATTGTGGGTGGCGTTGTGGGGGTTGGCTTAGTTCAGGGTGCCGCGATTCAGCTCAAAACCCTACGACAGATCGGGTTAGTCTGGGTGATTACGATTCCGGCAGCGACCAGCATCGCGGCGATCGCTTTTCTGCTCATTCGCCGCTTTCTTACCGATCAGGTGGTGTGGTCTATAGCAAGCGGAAGATAAAGGGATAGCGGAAAGGTTGGTCAGGTGTGCCTAAACAATGGGCGATCGCCCAAGCGGTCAGTCCCCAGTGAACCAGCCACCAAATCCCACCGGCTAATCCAAACGTCAGAAAAGATAGCGGAACCAAAATGATGCCATAGAGCCAAACATTGAAGTGAAAGTTGATGGCTTCTTTGGCATTGTCTTTAACGACTGGATCTTCAGAAACGAAAAGAATTGCAATGGGAATCCCCACTGAAATAATCAATGAGCTTAAAAAGATGGAACCGTGAGCCAAGCTGGACAGCAGCTTGCGCTTATCAGAATCGTAGAGAGTTTGCATGGTGATCCCTATGTTGCCAAACGCCTTTATCGTTGTTTGTTAATCTGCTGGTCAATTTCATAGTACTGGGTGCTGGCTTGCTACAGCAGTAAAGTTTACCGAACTGCTAGGGGTGGCAACCCGATGGGTAGCAATTTCCTAACGAATTCCTCAGGAATGGATTGTCTCTAAGGATTTAGAGTTGGCAGCGATCGCTACGCTGATATCTTTTACCAGTTGGTCGATGCGCTCTTGTGTGGAATTCCAAGAGCAAACAAATCGCACGCCACCGACTCCAATGAAGGTATAAAATAGCCAGTGCTTATCTCTTAAAGTTTGAATCACCGATTCAGGAAGGGTGACAAAAACTGCGTTGGACTCCCGTGGAAACATCAGTTCAACTCCCTCAATTTCCAGCAGCTTCTTCTCTAAATATTCAGCGCAGCGATTGGCATGTCGAGCATTTTTCAGCCAGGCTCCAGTTTCTAATAACCCCAGCCAAGGCGCAGCAATGAAGCGCATTTTAGAAGCCAGTTGACCGGCCTGTTTACAGCGGTAGGAAAAGTCTTCAGCCAGGTCTTTATTGAAGAAAACAATTGCTTCACCCAGCGCCATGCCATTTTTTGTGCCACAAAAACACAGCACATCGATGCCGGTTTTCCAGGTAATTTCGGCAGGACTTTTGTTCATCGCGGCTACGGCATTGGCAAAGCGAGCCCCATCCATATGAATTTTGAGATCGTACTGCTGGGCCAGCTGGTGAATCGCTAACAGTTCATCTATGGTATAAAGCGTTCCCAATTCCGTAGATTGGGTCAGGCTAATCACTTTGGGTTTGGGGTAATGAATATCGCTACGTTTGTTGACAATTGAGGCGATCGCTTCGGGGGTGAGCTTACCATTTTTGCCTTTGCCCAGCAGCAGTTTAGAGCCGTTGGAGGCAAACTCAGGGGCACCACATTCGTCCGTTTCAATGTGGGCCGTTTCATGACAGATGACGCTGTGGTAGGACTGGCATAAAGCCGCCAGCGCCAGGGAATTGGCGGCAGTGCCATTAAATACAAAAAACACTTCACAATCTGTCTCAAACAGATCCCTAAAGTGATCAGTTGCCCGTTGTGTCCAGTGATCATTGCCGTACGCAGGCACATCCCCTTCGTTAGCCTTCAAGGTATAATCCAGTACTTCAGGACAGATACCCGAATAGTTGTCACTAGCGAACTGTTCAAGATTTTGGAGCATGTTGGAATCTAGCTTGAGAAGAGAGAGAAAAGTGCGATCGCTTTGCCCTTAAGGCACAACATCTACCCGGGTGCCAACCTTGACCATATTAAACAACTCAGTCACATCCCGATCGTACATGCGGATACAGCCGTGAGAGGCGGGTCTGCCCACCGATTCGGCGTTAGGTGTGCCGTGGAAGCCAATGAAATTTGTGCCATCTGTCCAGAAGCCAATCCAGCGCGATCCGAGCGGATTATCCGCGCCCGGCGGTATGACCTCCCCAGTAAAAGGGTGCTGCCAAGCGGGATTGCGCAGCATTTGCAAAATATGATAGCTACCTGTGGGGGTTTCCCAGCCGGCCCGCCCAATTGCCACCGGAAAACTTGTCTTGACCTGATCTCGGTTATAGACATAAACCCGGCGATCGCTCAATCGGATCACCAGATGGGTAAAGGCCATCGGGTCTAGCTTCGGCAAAAAGGCGTCAGCGTTTCCCAGGGGAGGCAGTTGGGGAATTGCGACTGGCTGCGTTTGCAGCAACTGTTCTAATGAACGATTCACTACTACAGGGTGATTCGTTGCCAGCCCTGAAGGTACAGGAACTGCCTGAGCTGCTTTTGCAAAAAGAGGGGGCAGCAGGATGGGTAAAAAGACTGCCCATTTTGGATTAATCCACCGCATCTATCGAATCTCCGCTAGTTTACCTATGCGATCGCCTTCTCTTCCTAAGGTTGCGCCGTCTGACCCGCATTTTCCCTCCACCTTAGAAAGAGACTTTCTGAGGAGAGGCTTTCTGAGGAAGAGACTTTGATGAACCCTGTTTTAACCTCTACTCTAATTCACGGGTGCCTTTGCTCTAGGGCTGCTTACCCGATAGTATCGAAGCATCGCTATGCCCAACAACTATTTCCAACAACTATTTACGGTGCTTTTCACTGAGATTAGCTCCAGTCGGTTCAGGGCGCACCTAGTGTTTCCCTGCCGCTGGGTGAACTGACATAGCAGTTCCAAATCAGTTCCAAATCAGTCATGAGAACACTAAAAGCGCGTTTGAGGACTCTTGCTAGGGCAACGCTTGGCGAACGTCCCCAGGCGAAGGCACTGCTCCCACCCCGCCTGCTCACAACTAACTGGGGATTGCTATGGAAAACAGCTGTAGCCAGCATAATCTTGAAACACTGTTTACTAACCGGTCTAAAGGTTGAATTATGACGGCTTGCTACCTCCAACTGGCCCAAGCTCTGCAACATGGAGCTGCTGTCCTAGCTACAGTGACTCAGGTGCAAGGCTCTGTCCCCCGAGAAGTGGGGGCAAAAATGGTGATTTGCTGCAACCGCACCTTCAATACGATTGGTGGTGGTGCGGGCGAAGCCAAGGTGATGGCTCAAGCGCTGCAAGTGCTGCAAACTGGCAAGCCGCAGTTTGTAGAGATTGATCTCTCAGGGACACCGCAACGGCAAACTGAAGGGGTGTGTGGCGGCAAGATGCAGGTGTGGCTGCAGCGCTGGTCGGGGGAAAGGGCGATCGCCCTTGTGGATCAAATTCTTCAGCGTTTGCAAACGGGACAAACTGCCCAATTGGTCCTACCGTTTTCTACGGAGCAAGATCCCTATCTGCTGGCTGCTGACGCGATCGCTCCTGGTCCTGAGCAGGCTTATGTAGAGCGCTTGCAACTGCCGCCCACGCTGTTGATTGTTGGTGCAGGACATGTCGGAGAACAGCTGGCAAAAGTTGCAGATCTGATTGGCTTTCGCGTCCTGGTTCAGGACGATCGCTCGGAGTGGGCTAACTCAGACCGCTATCCCCAAGCGGCAAGAATTTATAATCAGGCGATCGCTGCTGTTTTAGATCAGCTAACGGGTTGTGGTCAGCTATATATTACGTTAGTAACGCGTGGATATCAGCAAGATCTAGAGGCGTTAAAAAGCATATTGCAGCATCAGGTTTCCTACCAGTATCTGGGGATGATTGGCAGTCAGAAGCGTGTTTCAACAGTTTATCGAGAGCTGCAGCAGGCTGGAATTTCGCCTGCTCTGTTCAAAACGATTCATGCGCCGATTGGATTAAATATTGGTGCGTTGACTCCGGCAGAGATTGCAGTGAGTATTAGCGCAGAACTGATTCAGGTACGACGACGAGAAGAGATCTATTCGAGATCAAAATCTGGCTAATCGTCATGCAGGACTTTTTGTTGAAATAGAAATGAAATAGAAATAGATAGACTATGCTCGTACTGCGACCAGCAACTCAATCTGATATTTCTGTGATTCATGATGTAACTCAGGCAGCCTACGCAGACTGTCGATCGCGGCTCCCGTACAGCAGTATTTGGCAGGAAACACCTGCAGCCATTGCCGATGAACTCAACTTAGGGCCAATCTTTCTGGCTTTTGTCAATGCCGCCTTGGTAGGCAGCGTCCGCTGCCACTCCAGATCAGGTGGAGAACTGTGGAACCAGTTTATGTATGTTCATCGGCTGGCCGTCTTGCCTGCGTATCGTCAGCAGGGAATTGGGCGCACTCTGATGCAGGCAGTCGAAAATCTGGCGCAAGATAGCGGATTAGAATGGGTGTGTTTGGAGGTGCGAGCGGCACAGCCTGAAAATCAACAGTTTTATGAAAAATTGGGCTACACGCTTGGATCTGTGAGTGGCTATTTGCCAACGGGGGCGGTGCGATCGTTTTGGATGTCTAAAGCATTAATGCCTAAAGCATTGATGCCTAAAGCATTATAATGCTGCGCACTCAGAGTAGGACAAGGGTATGTAGGGACGCAGCCCCCAGTCTGGGTTAACTCTGCACCTGGTCTCACCTGGATAAGGAATGCCATACAGCGATTTTCAACTGAGTCAAAACATAATCTAGCGTTAATCGAGCGCGAAGCACCCTAGCTGGATCGCTCCCGTAGGTGATTGCTGATAAAGATCATTTTTGACAATGCTGTAGCCAAATGCCTCAGCAGGTCAAACCAACCTGCAATAGGGAACACAGCAACAGAGCAGAATTTAGCGCTAGAGTATTTTTCAATCGCCTTTGGTATGGAAGCTTACACATGTCGCCGATGCGGGGCATTTTAACCGGCGCAACTTTTTTTGTCATCACTTTTGTGGGGGCAGTTTTGGGCTACACCCTATTGGGGTGCTCTGTTTTTGATGCCGTCTATATGGTGATTATTACCATTTTTGGGATTGGCTATGCAGAGTTTTGCCCCATCTCTGCGACTAGCCGCACCTTCACCATTTTTGTGATTGTGGCAGGGGTGATCTCAGCCGCTTTTATCGTCGGAGGATTTGTACAAATGGTCACAGAAGGAGAAATTCATCGCGCCTTGGATAGCCATCGCAAAAGCAGAGACATTGCTGGATTACAAAACCATACGATCATCTGTGGTTATGGGCGGATTGGGCAAGTGTTGTCCCGCCAGCTCGTGGATGCTCACCATCCGTTTGTGATTATTGATCATAATAGCGATCGCATTGCTAGCGCTGAAGCGATGGGATATCGGGTGTATCAAGGCAATGCTACCGATGAAGAGGTGTTGCAAGCGGTCGGAATCGACCGGGCCAGGGTGCTATCTACCGTGTTGCCGGATGATGCAGCCAATGTGTTTATCACGCTGACGGCACGAGGACTGAACCCAGATTTGATGATTGTGGCGCGGGGTGAAATTTCTACCACTGAAAAAAAGCTGCGGCTGGCAGGCGCAAACCATGTGGTCTCCCCAGCCAGCATTAGCGGACTGCGGATGGCCAACCTGATCACTCGTCCGACCACCGTAGAGTTTCTCGATCAGAGTGAAGAGCGCAGCCGCTTGAGCGAGCTGTTAGCCCAAATTGATGTGCAGGTAGATGAGTTGGCCATTCCGCAAAACTCTTCTCTCGTCGGCCGAACGATCGCCGATCTAGAAATTCGGGGTAAAGGAACTTTTATTGTGGTGGCGCTCCGTCGCTGCGAAGGAGGACTGATGACCCACCCAGGACATGAAGAAGTCTTACACAGTGGAGACACGGTGATTGTCTTGGGGCATCGAGGCGATATGCCGCAGTTTGCTCACCTCTACACCATGAAGCGGCCCAACCGCTATCGCGGTGGCTGGGTGTAGTAGTTGACCCTGTTGCTGGATACAGGGCTCTTAGCGGAGCTGAACGTGCCGAAATCGCAGTTGAGGGTACTCTAAGATGGGTGAAGTCGCTGGATTCACCCGCACTCAGGCAGAATTTTAATCCGATGAAGGCTATGCTGACAGACCCGGTCGAGTCTCCCTCTCAAACATTTTTGTTGAGCCTGCTAAACGGCATGGTTGACCCTGTTTTTGTCAAGGATCGTCAACATCGCTGGGTGTTTGTCAATGATGCTTTTTGTGCTTTCACAGGATACAGCCGCGAAGCAATGATTGGCCAATCCGGCTATGCTTTTTTCCAAAAAGCGGCAGCAGAGGGTTTGAGGAACCAGGATGAACAGGTTTTCGCCACTGGGGGTGCCACCGAAAGCGAGGAGATTTTGACGACGGCGGCAGGTCAATCCTTTGTGATCTCAACCCACAAGAATGTGTTCTACGATCAAACGGGTGCTGCTTTCCTCAGCGTTGTCATCCGTTCCATTGCCTCTAAGAGCCAGATAGAAGCTGAACTTCAGGAGTCCAAGCAGCTTTTGCGCCTGGTGATCGACAACATCCCCCAGTTGATTTTCTGGAAGGATCGAAATTCAGTCTATCTAGGGTGCAACCAAAACTACGCGAAGGCAGCAGGGATTGGATCTCCTGACCAGATTGTCGGTAAAACCGACTATGACCTGCCGTGGGGGCGCGAGGCGACTGAGGCGTATCAGGCGCGCGATCGCCAAATCATGGAAACAGATACTGCCGTATATGGCATTCTCGTGTCCAGGCAGCAGGCTGGTAAGCAAACCTGGGCAGAACTCAATAAAATTCCGCTGCATAATGCCGATGGGCAGGTGATTGGCATTCTGGGCACCTACGAAGATATTACAGAGCGTAAACAAGCAGAGGAAACTCTGCGCCAGAGTGAAGCTACCAATCGCGCTTTGATTGAGGCGATTCCTGATTTGCTGATTCGGATGGCAGAGGACGGCACCTATCTTGATCTGGCTTTTGAAGGCAGCTTTAAACCCTTAGCGATCGGGGCAACTTCTGGCAAAAACGTCTCGGATGTGATGCCTCCCAACATTGTGGAGCAACGGCTGCACTACACGCGCCAAGCGCTAGCAACCGGCAAGCTGCAGCTGCATGAGCAGGAGTTGATGATCAACGGTCAATTGGTCTATGAAGAGGTGCGGGTTGTTCCCAGTGGCGATCGGGAAGTTTTAGTG
>DATNOY010000867.1:0-9240 GCA_036703495.1 Coleofasciculaceae cyanobacterium | reverse complement strand
CTTGGAATCTTTGCAGCCAGCCGGATAATCTATAGTTCTTGTAAACATCCGTTCTTGTAAACATCCAACGCTAGAGCGAAGTTTTGAAGAACTTTAGAATCCCTCTAACTCCAGTTCCTCAATCACTTGTAGACCCCGTGGATCCCCAACTCTCAACATGGCGGTTTTGGCATCTTCGCGCACGCCTAGCTCCTCGTCTTCCGCGAAAGCTTCAATCAGAGCATCGATCGCCGTGGCATAGACTACATTGGAGGGCAGCTCGCGGCAAAGCTGTCCAATCGTCCAGGCACAGTTGCTGCGTACTGCCGGAACAGGATCCCGCCGTAATGCTTCAATCAAGGCTGGCATAGCGGCAATAATGGCGTCATAGCTAACGCTGGCCATCTGCGCCAACGCGCTGGCCGCCCACAGCCGCACTGCAGAGATGTCGGTCTTTAACGCATCGGTCAGCGGTTCCAAAGAGCGGCGATCGCGACAGTTTCCCAAAGCCCAGACCACGCCTTTACGGACATACCCATTCCAATCGCGGTTGAGCTGGACAATCAAAGCGTCAACAGCGGTAGAGCTGGGATTACGTCCTAAGCC
The DNA here is from genome assembly GCA_036703495.1 of Coleofasciculaceae cyanobacterium. Taxonomy (GTDB): domain Bacteria; phylum Cyanobacteriota; class Cyanobacteriia; order Elainellales; family Elainellaceae; genus Drouetiella. Next base: position 8,655 of record DATNOY010000867.1, on the reverse strand, counting down.
ATAAGCCGCACTAACCCGCACCAGAGGGCAAGCATCGGACAACAGCCGAATCAGATGAGGAATGGCCCGCTCATCTTCCAGTTCACAAAAAGCTCTAGCTGCCAACATGCGCTGCTGATTGATGGGCGACTCTAGCAATCCCAGCATTTCATCAGGGTCGGGTTTGGCAATTTCTTCCTCAGCACTAACTGTCCCCATGCTGTCTAGGGGATCCAGTTCGATCTCGGCTTCCAGTACCGTTAGGTCATCATTGTCATACATATTGCCACTTTATCGCAAAGCCTGTCCATCAATGGGTTTGTGTCAAATTTCGTCTGAGGTTCAGGGAAGAAATCACCAGCTGGAGGGCGATGGCAGATGTGAAGAATCATTTCTATATTTTTTAACCTAGCGATCGCTGCCTCAGATCGGTAGTGTTTCAAAAAATCAACCGCCTGTCTAGACTATCTCCCTTTCAGGCTGTAGCGACATCCTCCCTATTTCTGAGATGGGGTAGGCGAAAGACAACGCGATCTGCAATATTTCTCTTCCCCCCCTCTCCGCAAAACTATATAGTGGAGCTATGACGCTAGATGACCGATGAGCATCCAAACTTCCGTACTGGAAGAGTTATTGCAAAGCTCCCCCCAGTTGCGCCCTCAACTTTATTTCAAGGCTTCGCTGACTGCTCTGTCCCATGCTATGGAAGATCAGGTGTTAGCGGGGGGTATTTGTTCATCGTTGGTGATTGCCAGCTTTCAGCGAGAGCGGTTTTATCGTCAGGAGTCTCATCGCTACGAGCGGATTGCCTCGCTGACGCAGCAGGTTTATGTTTTAGCAGCTCCCGAAACCAGCTTTACCAACGACTCTAGAGAATACGAGACGATTGCCTTTGAAGCAGATGACCAACTCAGCCATGAGTGGCATTTGGTGGTGATGGGGCAGCACTATGCTGCCTGTTTAATTTGTCAAGAATGCAAAACTTTAGCCCCTGGAGAAAAGGCGACCCAGGGGTTATCTGCTATGGATCAAACCCGCCGGTTTGAAGGGATTTGGACGTTTGATCGCCAGGTCAGCGGTAAAGCAGCAGAGATTTTGCTGAACCGGATTTTGGTCTATCGTCCGGAACTAGCAGCCAAGATTACCCAAGCCAAAGCAGAATTTTTGTCAGATTTGCCCACTCGTCTGGGCGATCTGGATCCCGATCCGTTTGCTCAGCGGTTGGTCACCTATTTACAGGCGGGTCAGTACAAGCTGCTGAAGGCGTATCGGTCGATGTCGGCTCAGGAACGCCGGGAGCGGTTGGTTAATCTGATTACGTCCGCCATGCGGCGATCGCTTGACCCCAACGAAATCTTTAAAGTCGCGGTTGAAGAACTGGGGCGGGCCATGCAGGTGTGCCGTTGCCTGGTTTATCGCTGTAAAGCCACCGATAGCACCACTGCAATTACCTACGAATGGCGCGCTCATCCAGGAATTCGCTCTCTCGTCGGGGAACTGTGGAATTTACAAGACAATCCTCTGTTCCAGACGGTGTCCCAGACGCAAGAAACGATCGCCATCCTTGATACTGACGCCCCCGCCTCAGTGGATTTGTCTGGCTTAAAACCAGTGGTTGAACGCTGGCAAATTCGCTCCTGGATCATGATTCCCATCGTCTACAAAGGGCGTCTGCTCGGCATGACAGAGTTACACTACTGTCAGAGTCAGCCTCCTACCTGGACAGCCGACGATGCGGCCTTAGTCGAAGCAGTGGCCACTCAGCTCGGCGTGGCCCTGATTCAAGCCGAATCCTATGCCAATCTAGAAGATCTCAACCAGCAGTTGGAAGCCCTGGAGCGGACGCGCAGCAACTTAATTGCCATTACCGGACATGAGCTGCGCACCCCTCTGTCTACCATTCAAGTCTGTCTAGAAAGTCTGTCTAGTGAGCCTGATATGCCGCCCGAACTGCGCCAAATCATGCTGGATACCGCCCTTACCGATGCCGAACGGATGCGCAAACTGGTGCAGGATTTCATTACCCTCTCGCGTCTGGAAAGCGGTCGGGTAGAGTGGCATCTAGAACCCATTTCCATTGATGAGTGTGTCAGTCTGGCCCTCAGCAGCATCCGCACCCGCCAGACCGAGCTAACGTTACCCCACATTCGCGCCCAGGTGCCGCTAGAACTGCCCGCCGTTTGCGCTGACGGCGAACGATTGGTGGAAGTGTTGTCTAAACTGCTAGACAATGCCTGCAAGTTCACTCAGCCTGAAGGAGAAGTGTTAATTGAGGCAAAATCAAACAATGGCAAAATGTTGGAAATCACCATTACCGATACCGGCCGGGGAATTGAACCCAATAGCCTAGAGGTCGTGTTCGATCGCTTCTACCAGGAAGAAGGTGCCCTCCGCCGCACGGCTGGCGGTACAGGCTTAGGGCTAGCAATCTGTCGGCAAATTGTGAAAGGGTTGGGCGGGCAAATCTGGGCAGAGTCGGCAGGTCGAGACCAAGGCAGCACGTTTCACTTTACTGTGCCGATTGCGCAGGCTCCCACCAATGGAGCGAACCGCAGCAGTGCTGACACATCTGCTGAGGCACCTGCTAAAGGGCGACGCTCTAGCCGCAAACGCGCAACCTTGGGCTGACCCATCATGCTTTCCACCAAACTTAAACCGATTCCCTGATTGAGCTGAGATGATGGAGATTAATCTTCCCGATGTTTTGGCTGAAGTAACAGATGCTTTTGCCCGCTACGAATCAGCCTTAGTAGGCAATGATGTGACAGTGCTAGATGAACTGTTCTGGAATAGCCCCCACACGATTCGCTACGGAGCCACCGAAAATCTCTATGGCTATGAGGCGATCGCGGCTTTTCGGAGTGCCCGCTCTGCTCAAGGGCTGGAACGCACCCTCAAGAACACCGTTCTCACCACCTACGGCAGAGACTTTGCCACCGCCAACACGGAATTTCAGCGCCCTGGCAAACGAGGACGACAAAGCCAAACCTGGATGCGGACAGATGCCGGCTGGCGAGTGGTCAGTGCGCATGTGTCGTTTTTGCCAGAATGAAGCTTGCCGCTGGATCTATCCAAAGCATGAGGGTTTTCGGGAACGGATGAGGAAGCTGTACCTTAGGAAGAGAAGCCGATAAAAGTATCAGATTGAACAATTTTGTTTGCTTTAGCTATTTTGTTTGATCTAGCTATCGCTGTGCATCCCAAAAAGCTAATATTCCCGATCTCTAATATTCCCGATCTTAAGGAGACCATCCATGCTTCGGTTTGCGATTGCCTTTCTGGGGGCCACCTTCACCAGTCTTGCCCTGAATAACCTCGTGCTTGCTCAGCAACCCAGCCCAACGCCGCAGGCACCTGCCCAAGACGCGCCTGCCAACTGTCAGGGACAGTCTATTCTGCAAGCTCCAGCCTGCCCAGGCGACACCCTAGAGCCAGAAGAGGAAAAGCTCTATCAAGCGATCAACGCCTATCGCGCTCAGTCTGGCTTGCCAGCCATTCCCACCTCCCCCTCGCTGAATCGGGTGGCCAATCGGCATGTGCGAGATTTAGCTGAAAATGTGGGGCGATTGACCCATGGCTGGAGCAACTGCCCCTATAATGCCAGCGATCGCACAACCTTCGCCTGCATGTGGGAAGCGCCTCAGCGGCTCAATACGCCCTATCCTGGCATGGCTTACGAAAATGCTCACTACAGCTCTGGAGCCGCTACCGCCGAATCTGCGCTCAAGAGCTGGCAGGAGAGCAGCGCCCATAATGCCGTCATCCTGAATCAGGGCATCTGGAAAGACTACGCTTGGCAGGCGATCGGCATTGGCATCTACAAAAACTACGCCGTGATTTGGTTGGGCAAAGAAGCCGATCCAGCTAGTGACACAGCCCCTGCAGCCAGATAAACGATCGGTCTACCCGTCTGACCTACCATCAGGCAAGCTTGATCATACTGGCAATGACCTGAAATCCGACCTGAAAACGCTCGCGGAAGCCTTGTAAAATATGTAAAGAAACTTTTCGGGAATGGGTAGGAATGCGAGTTGCGATCGTTGGTGCAGGATTAGCCGGATTAGCGGCCGCCGTGGAGCTTGTAGATGCTGGGCATGAGGTGGAAATTTTTGAAGCGCGATCGTTTGTCGGCGGTAAGGCCGGTAGCTGGATCGATGCAGAGGGCAACCATATTGAAATGGGTCTGCATGTGTTTTTCAACAACTACAACAATTTGTTTGCTCTGCTGAAGCAGGTGGGTGCGTTTGAGGCATTGCTGCCCAAAGAGCATGTTCATAACTTCGTCAATCGGGGTGGCGAAATTGGCAAGCTCGATTTTCGCTTCTTGCTGGGGGCCCCATTTCATGGCTTGAAGGCCTTTTTCACCACAGGACAACTGACCTTACAAGACAAGCTGCAAAATGCGATCGCTCTGGGAACCAGCCCCATCGTTCCGGGTTTGGTGAGCTACGATGCCGCCATGAAAATGATTCGGGCCCTGGATCCGATCAGCTTTGCTGACTGGTTTCGTCGTCATGGCGGGTCTCAAAATAGCCTGAAGCGGATGTGGGATCCGATCGCCTTGGCGCTGGGCTTCATTGATACTGAGCAGATCTCGGCTCGCTGTATGCTCACGATTTTCATGATGTTTGCCTCTAAAACCGAAGCCTCCCGCTTGAACATGCTGGCAGGTTCACCCGACGAGTACATCCACAAGCCGATTCTCAAATACCTGGAGGAGCGCGGAGCCAAAGTGCATACCCGGCGTCAGATCCGCCGCATTCTATTTGAAGAGCAAAATGGAGATACCCAGGTGACGGGACTCATTGTAGCCAACGGCGAAGTTGACGAGACGATCGCAGCTGATACTTACCTGGCAGCCTGTGATATTCCAGGCATCCATCGGCTGCTGCCCCCAGAATGGCGCAAATGGCCAGAATTTGACAATATCTACAAACTAGAAGCTGTGCCTGTGGTGACGGTACAGCTGCGGTTTGACGGCTGGGTTACAGAACTCAACAGCGTCGAACAGCGCCAGCAGCTCGATCATGCTGCGGGCATGGACAACCTGCTCTACAGCGCTGATGCTGACTTTTCCTGCTTTGCCGATCTAGCCCTAACTAGCCCCAAAGACTATTACCGCGAAGGGCAAGGCTCTTTGATGCAGGTCGTGCTAACGCCGGGTGATCCATTCGTCAAGATGAGTAATGAAGACATTGCTCAGCATGCGCTCAAGCAAATTCATGACCTCTTCCCCTCGGCGCGAGAGCTGAACATGACCTGGTTTAATGTCGTCAAGCTGGCTCAGTCGCTCTACCGAGAGAACCCGGGCATGGATCCCTACCGTCCGGCTCAAAAGACGCCCGTGTCTAACTTCTTCCTGGCGGGTAGCTACACGCAGCAGGATTACATTGATAGCATGGAGGGCGCGACTATCTCGGGTAAGCAGGCAGCAGCAGCCATTTTGGAGCCGACGGGCTACCGGGTCAAGGGAACGGGCTTGTTCAAGTATTGACTTGTTCAAGTATGAGTTTGTTTAAGTATTAACTTGCTCAAGTATTAACTTGTTTCAGTCCGAAGCGGTCTAGATCACTCCTTATTGCGGCCGATAAAATCGCTGACAATAAAAAAGGCGCACCAGCTACGCAACCACCCCTCATCCCTCCCCTCCTATGTCCGACTGGCTAGAATATACCGTGCAAATTGAAGTTGATACCCCGATCGACTTCGTGTGGAGTCTCTGGTCTGATCTAGAGCAGATGCCGCGTTGGATGAAATGGATTGATTCTGTGAAAGTGCGGGCAGACAATCCCGATCTATCGCGCTGGAAACTGGCAACGGGCGGCTTTGAGTTCAGCTGGCAGTCTCGCATTACCAAAATGGTGACGCACCAGATCATTCAGTGGGAGTCGGTAGATGGCTTGCCCAATCGGGGAGCCATTCGGTTTTACGATCGCGGCAACAGCAGCATTGTTAAACTTACCGTTGGCTTTGCAGTTCCCAGCATTTTGAGCAAAATCATGGATAACTCGTTTGTCGGTCGCGTTGTAGAATCCACGCTGCAGGCTGACATGAACCGTTTCCAAGCATATGCCCTGAGTGCTTATCAAGCGGTGGGGAAGTGAGAGAAAGAGGGAATGGGTCAGGGGAGAGCTTTCCGCTACCTGGTGACTCCATCACCTATTTTTGGGATGAATTTTAGGGTGAATTTATTGTTCTGCAGGTGGTTTTAGCCAAAAGTAATCTGCGATCGCCTGCTGCCGCATTTCTTCATCTGGATTGAGCAAGAGCGATCGCTGCTGAAAATTTTTGTTGTCCTGCAACCGCCTGGCAACTCGGCTAGGAATACCATCGTCATAAACAATGTGTCCTTGCCCTGCCAAAACGATGACTTGATAGCCAGAATGGGCTTTCAAGAAGCTGGCAATGCTGTCTGCCATCGTTTCATCCCACAGCACCTGCGCCTGAAAGAAATCGTCGAAGTTGCCAGAGCTACCGCTGTGCCCTTGGTGAATCGCTTCATAAATTTCCTGAATCCGCTGACGATAGGCGGCATTGTCCAGGCGGATTTCGGAGAGCGGCGGAATCCATTGGCGATCCTTGGCATCCAAAGACGCTAGCCCGGTTTGGGCCACCTTACGGGTGACTTCAGTAGGTGTATTGAGTGCCACCACCGGCAACTGCTGTGCTTTGGCAAATCGCACAATAGGTGCATAGGCTTCCCAGGGAAATCCCCAGCGCTGCTCGTACTCGCTTTGTTGCAGCATTGCGGTTTCACTCATTTTTCCGTCCAGGTATTGATTCAGGATTGCTTGATAAGGTCGCTGAAACATCTCCATGGCGATCGCCAGTTTGGCATGACGCTGATGCAAACTCTGGATAATTTGTAGCTGTGCCTGATGGTCGGACAGGTTGTTATGTGTCTCTCCTAGATAGACAACTGTTGCTTGGGACAGGTCATTGAGGACGGTATCGGCACTCAGCGTTGCTCCATCACTGGATCGCCAGGGCGACTGCGCCGGAACAGAAGTCTGGGCGATCGCCGGCACTATGGCTAGCAGCACTCCTAACAACAGCCAGCCCAATAGCAGCCAGCTCAGTAGCAGCCGACCCAGCAGCAGCCGACCCAGCGGCCCGTTCCGAAATTTTAGAGTTCGTTGCATCCTTTCATTATGCGATCGCTCTGCCTGCTTCTTTAGCTCAATCGGGCTAAACATAGCAGTCCTATTTGATTTGGGAAATGGTTTATGAAAGGTGGGACGGGATCTACCGAATGCTTTGCCCCTACTCCAATTCTTGACGAATACTGATGCCGATTCGCAGGGCTTCGCTCAAGAGCTGCCCATATTCGTTAGCTTGATTGTTGACTTGTAAAGTTTGCAATGTTGCCAAGTTGCTCTCAATCGTGGTGAATAGCTCCTGCCGTCGGGCGACAAACTGCTGATGCTTTCTCAACACTCGCTCGGTCATGAGTGCAGAAACTAAACTTTCCCGCGTCGCATGCAATGCTTTACACACCTCTGCGCGATCGATGAGTGTGTCCATCGCTTGAACTGAATTCAGCTCATCCATAATATGAACCGCTTGAATAATATCGTTATGTTTATCGACTTCATCTAATAAATGAGCCAGGGTTTTCAGCGGTTTTCCTTGCAGTTTCATATAAAAATTCCAGCCCGCCAAGAGGGCGATCGCCACACCCAAAGTCACCAGTAAAAACGGTATAGTGCTGTTAGCATCTCCGGTTAATAAACCTAAACCTCGCGCAATTACTAAACCTACCGGCAAGCAAAAAATTAAGATTAATCCTAACGTCAAGATCTCAGTCAACAGAAACGATCGCCAGCGTTTGGCATCGTGAAATACACAGGGACGATAAACGCGACCCATGAAGGTATCGCTAATCTCTAACCCAGTTAAATGCTCCAATTCGCTAGGAGTAATTCGCAGCCTTTCTAAATCCGGTTGCATGGGCAAGTTTAGTTTAATTGAACCCAAAAAATGTCAGCAGCGATCGCCATACCTGAGCATAGAAATTGCCTTCAATGGTGCGAAATAGCTGGAAGGGTTCACCCGGTGCGCCAAAGAAGGGGCGAAGCGTCCAACCCAGCTGGCTACCCACCAACCCATACAGAACTAGCCAAAACTTGAGCAGACGAATCCGCGTTTTTTGTAGCCCATCCTCTTTGGCAGCGATCGCTCTTTCCGCTGGCTGTAGCTGACCCGCAACTGCGGCAGCGGGTTGGATGATTGCCCCTTCTGGGATGGGTGCAAAATCGTTAACCGGCGCAAGCACTTGAGGTGTAGTTTCGCTGAAGATTAACTCTGATAAATTCAGTTCTTGGGTTCTAGAAATCGATCGCATACCTTCGTAAAATAAGCGAATTCCGACTAGCCCGGTCAACGTAAAGATAGCGACATTGAGCAGGAGGAAAAAATTATAGTCATGAATCGAAATTAAAAAGAATAGCGTAATCGGTGCAAAGCTAAACAATAAAACGCTAATTACAGAAACAGTAATTAAGCTCAGAGCAGCGTATTGACTGAAGCTCAGCGCGGAACCAAACAAAATATCGAAAAAGAACAGGGTTGGCAAACAAATGCTAAGCGTAATTAGATAAAGTGCAGGCAGTTTAATCGCCGAGGCAATGACCTGCAGCCAACTACTCGATGAGCCAATAATGGCTCCATAAATTG
>DATNOY010000866.1:0-5531 GCA_036703495.1 Coleofasciculaceae cyanobacterium | reverse complement strand
TGGACAGCTTTGCCGCGAGCTGCCCTCCAATGTAGTCTATGCCACGGCGATCGATGCCCTGATTGAAGCTTTCGCGGAAGACGAAGAGCTAGGCGTGCGCGAAGATGCCAAAACCGCCATGTTGAGAGTTGGTGATCCACGGGGTCTACAAGTGATTGAGGAACTGGAGTTAGAAGGATTCTAAAGTTCCTCAAAACTTCGCTCTGGCGTTGGATGCTTACAAGAACGGGTGTTTACAAGAACAGGTGTTTACAAGAACTATAGATTATCCGGCTGGCTGCAAAGATTCCAAGAACTGCACCTGGAGATCCGGGAGGGCTCGTACACTGGGTTGTAGGGAGAATAAGTTCTGGGAACACTATCAAAGTGAATAGATAACGGAGTCGAGCAAGAAGCCATGGGCTTCTGTTGGGTAAGCCCAAGTCAGCCGGTTTGTGCCCACCTGGATGGGTGGAAGCGCTAATGAACAGTCGTCTTGTTTAGCATCTCTGGGGCGAGGTATGGAGTCATGAGTACGGTTCTGATTGTGGATGATAGCCAAACGCTGCGGACGATGCTTTCGGATCTTCTGGAAGGGATCGGCATTCGAGTGATTGAGGCTACCAATGGAGTTGAGGCCAAGGAACATATCCAGGCACGGCTTCCAGATTTAGTGATCACCGACCTGATTATGCCTGAGATGAATGGCTATGAGCTGTGCCGTTGGATTAAAAATGATCCAGTTAAACAAAGTATTCCCGTGCTGATCTGTTCTACGAAGAGTGAAGAGTTCGATCGCTATTGGGGCATGAAGCAAGGGGCAGATGCGTATATTACTAAACCCTTTCATCCCCCGGAGCTGCTGAAAACTGTCAAGCAACTGTTGCGCGGCCGCTAAAGTTTACTGAAAAACCTGTCCATTTCTTTCAATCCAGCCATCGACATGGCTGCCGTTGGGGTCATGATGCGTCCAATGGATCACCCCTCCCTGGCTGTTCCAGTCATACTCCCCGTAAATATACAGCTCATCTCCTACCCGCAGTCCGTCCACTCGTGGGGCAATATCAATGTTGTGGGCTACCAATAGAGTCTGTGAATTAGAGAGTTTGACAATGAATCGTTGATGCCGATCGCCGTTCGTATCATCGGGCAAAACGGCAATTACTTTACCTAATACCAAAACCTGAACATTACTGATCCGCTGATGGAAGGCATTTTCTAAGACGGTCAAATCAGTCAGGGGATATTTTTGCAAACGATATTTTGAGCTGCCAGAATCCTCAACAACTGCTGACGAAAGCAGGCTATTTTCTGAAGCAGCCGGCGATCGCCCACATCCCGTGGTAGTCATGCAGGCTGTTAAAACAAAGAGAATGAGTCCTTTAACCATATTCAACAACCCCTGATTCAGTGCTGAAGACGCTAAGGATCACGAATTAATTAAAATTGAACTTTTAATTTTTGAAAGCACGGTATTGCTGCGCTTTCAAAAATTAAGTTTTGGGTTTTATTCAATTCACGTTCCTAAGGATCTAACGAATGGTAGCGCTGAGACTCCGGCGGATGCCCAAGGCTTGAAGACCTAAATTAACGATCGATACATAGACGATGATTTTCTGGGCAGCAACTTGAAACTCAAGCCCTGCCTGAGTATCCAGCCCCGGCCCATAAAACAGGATCCAGATGTAAATGCCTAAAACCACTAGATATAAGAGGTTGAAGACAATGTACAGCTTCTGCCAATGGTTTCTCACTTGCAAATAGGTCAAGCTGATCAGAAATCCTAGCAGCAGGCTAAAGGCTGCTTTAACAAAAGAGTTGTGTGCGCTCAGCATCAAATTCCAGGGCGTTGCCGCGATGCCAATAAAGCAAAGACCGCTCAGTCCAGCAAATACCTGGGCCGCATATCCCCAGGTGCGATCGGTCGCTGGACTGGATGCGATCGCCCGCCAAGATGACGAAAAGGTGAGCAACGCCGTACCTACAGAGGATAGAGCGATTATAAACAGGATCGCTGAGGTAAGGTTGCTATAGCCAGAGTAGGTTGTTGTCGCACCCAAATCGCTAAAAAAGTTTTGAAAAAATAGGTAGCGATCGCTCTGGAGGTTGTACTTTGCCCCTCCTGGATAGAGGAACATGGCAGCGATGGTCAGCACCACGAATTGAGCCGAGGCGTAGAGGAGCAAATTAGCCCGCCAAGCAATATCGGCCTTGGCTTTTTTCAGCAATGGCTGGGGTTCTGTCACACTAGCCCGACCAGCTTGGCACTCAGATCCCACATGCGCTCAGCTTTTTCGTCATCGCGAGCTTGGGGAGACACCTTTTGCACAAAAGACTTGCCTTCTTTCTTCTGGCGATTTCCCCAACTCCAATAAGCACCCGACTGGCCGTACTCTGGATCGGCAACCACCATAGCCACCCGTTCGCCTGCCAACTCTTGCGACACATACCCGCCTGTAATGTTCTTTTGGAACCAGGGAAAAATCTTTTGGAACAGCGGATAGTGGTTGCGGAACAAGGGCGTATCTGCAACACAACCTGGATAGAGCGAGCTAAAAGTAATGTTAGTGGCTTCGTGATAGCGTCGATGCAGCTCTCGCATGGTCAAGACATTGCAAACCTTGCTGTCTTTGTAAGCTTTGACCGGCTCAAATTTCTTGCCGTCAATCATGACGATGGGAGCTTTAAATCCGGCGGCAAAGCCCTCAAAATTGCCTAGATCCGGACGAGGGGGAATTTTGCCGCCAAGCTCATCAGGATTATGGGTGACAGTTCCCAAAATCACCAGCCTTGGCTGAGAACCGGCTGCGTGCTTCAAGTCTTCCAGCATCAGGTTACACAAGAGGAAATGCCCCAGGTGATTTGTAGCGACGGTCAATTCATATCCGTCTACGCTGTACAGCGGCTCCTTCAGTAAAGGCATATAGATCGCCGCATTGCAGACTAAAGCATCCAGGGTTTTACCACTGGCTCTAAAGTCTTTGACAAACTGCCGAACGCTTTCTAAGGAGGCTAAGTCGAGATGCGAGATGGTGTAGCTGCCGGGCGGCATGCCCACCATATGAGCGACTTTTTCTGTCTTGGGCAGATCTCGACAAGCCATGACGACATGCCATCCCCGCTGAGCCAGCGCTTTGGCGGCGTATAACCCGACCCCGGAGGAGGCACCCGTGATCACAACTGTTGACTTTTGATCTTGTTCCATTCTGTTCAGACTCCGTTGACCGTCCCCGCAACCGGGACGAACGCACAGTCTCTATATTACCGAGGAGGGGGAGCGATGCGATACCTCAGTACGATGCAGTGTGGATCTAAGCAACGCTTCCATGCTTAGATCCATAAAAAGCAGGGCAAGGAATCCCTTGCCCTGCAAATCTTTTGAGCGTTCACTTCAGACTTTAGAAGCTATCCAAATCTGAGCGAGTGCGGCCAGCTTGGTCTAAGAACAGGTTGCGAGCCGCATCGGTTTGATAGATACAGTCAATCTTGGGCTTATTCTCGGTATCGTCTAAATTGCCCGTAAAGCCAAACGTATTCATGCGTTGTTTACACTCGTTGGCTTCTTGCGAGGTAATCAAGTTCTTGCCTTGCAGCACGCCCCAGTTGCTGCTGCGAATCACACAGCCAGGCAGCATACGAGGCTGCGAGACATAGGCATTGAAGGGGCTAAACGTCATAAATGCCCGAACATCGACTGTGATGGCGCTGGCTCCATACTGCAAGCAAATTTCGGGACTCGGCGCTTTTTGGTCAATGTCGTAGCGAGTGGAAATGGCACCCTGGCTGGTGGTTGAAACGGCACTAAATGAGGTGCCAATGAAGATACCCACCACAAACACTGCTACCAAAATGGCGATCGTGGTAGAGTTCAAAAACGAAGTGGGCGATTTGGCGGGTGCGCGTTCGGGTTCTCGTTCTGGCATGCGTTCCGGCGATCGATCTGAGTATCGGGATTGTCGGGGTGGCACTCTCGGTCTACGACTCATAGCAAATAGCAGCTTTAACGATACTTACCTTGCAGTTACACAGCACGTGAGTCAACACGTTAGTAAATCTTAACTCAGCGATCGCACTTGCTGACAGAGCTTTACTGACATCTATGCCGTCATCGGTGCTGCGATCAGCATATCAGAGACCTCTGAAACTGCTCCCCTTTCCTTCTAGTATGCCGAGGAATTTGTCTACTGTGGCAGGTCTGCGCTGGATCATCCGCTGCTAAGGAGCGGCAAGGGACTCCAGATACCCGGATGGATTGGAGCAAAGCCAATGGATCAAGGGAAGGAACCCCCAACAGATGCCAAAATGAGAGAAGATTAATTTTTGCAATTCTTAATGATGCCATGGTAGCCAGTCCTCAGCCCGCGCTAAATATGGGGCAAACTTATAAGCGATCGCTCCTCCGCAGCATTTTGGCGGACAGCCTGACGGTGTTTTGGGGTGAATGGCTGGATCTGAGAGTGCGGGTGCTGCAGGTAGTGGCTTCCGGACTGGTTTCTCCGCTGATTTATATTTTGGGATTTGGGCTGGGGCTAGGGAGCGCCATGAATGTGAAACCGCCGGTTGGAGATAGCTACCTCCAGTTCATCTTGCCCGGTATGGTTGCCCTATCCTCCATGACCATCAGTTTTGGCGGTACCACCTTCTCTATTTGCGGGGAACGGCTCTACTCCAAAACCTTTGAAGAAATTTTGCTCCTGCCTGTTCACCCTTTGGCGCTGTTTCTGGGCAAAATGCTGGCGGGTGTGGTGCGCGGGCTGATGACTTCAGCGTCGGTGCTGGTCATCGCCATCCTATTTACCCAAAAGCTAAGCTTTATTAGTCCGCTCTTCCTGCTGCTGCTGGTGCTCAATTGCGCCATTTTTTCGGGCTTGGGCGTGATCGTCGGTCTGAATGTCAAATCTCTGGAGGGAGTAGGGCTGCTCAACAACTTTTTGATTGTGCCAATGTCTTTTCTGGGGGCTACCTTCTTTGATCCCAGTACCCTTCCTACTGCGTTGAAATTTATTGTGTACCTTTTGCCGCTAACCTATACGAGCCTGGGTTTACGAGCCGCTGTCTTTCAGCCGCTTGACCAATTTCCCTGGTATAGCATCCCAATTTTGCTCTCGGCTGCTATTGTCTTAGGGGCGATCGGGGCTTATCAATTTGCCCACCAGCAAGACTAGCAATCAAGCTCGGCTTGATTCGAACCCTTCAGCCTGCCAAATTCCTCGTTTTTTCGTCCTTCATTCTTCTTTTCCCCTTTCACTATGGCCTCTGACGATCTTCGTGCAACTCGATTGGAAAAAGTTGACCAACTGCGGCAGCTAGGGTTTAATCCCTATGCGTATGGCTGGGATGTCACTCATCCGGCAGCAGAGTTGCAGACTAAATATGCCGATTTGCCCAATGGGGAAGAAGCAGAAGTGGAAGTGGCGATCGCCGGCCGCATCCTGACGCGACGCGTGTTTGGCAAGCTGGCATTTTTCACCCTACAAGACGAAACGGGCACGATCCAGCTTTATTTGGATAAAAAGAAAATTGAAGCTGGCATGGCGGACATTGATCCAGCT
>DATNOY010000865.1:0-7996 GCA_036703495.1 Coleofasciculaceae cyanobacterium | reverse complement strand
TTCAACCCCCTCATCGGTTCCTCAGAAGAAAAATATCTGCATCTATATATATGTATATATGCATTCGTGAATATACCAGTGGATTGATGAGCCTGAGCTAAGTTAACCGTTAAGTAATCTGCTCAAAGTAATAGATCTGGGCTTGAAAATAGAAAAGTGTAGGAACAGTTCAGTCTTCTGCACTACCAAACTCGATTAAGCTCTATAAGAAATTTATATACGAGAACCTCTAGAATTGGCAGACTGCGCAAAGCGCTACTGACGCGCAGACTTTCCAAACTACAAGGCTTTTCTTGAAATTAAACGCCCGTAATTCTGTGTATCTCATGTAGTCTAAAGCAACACCGTCAACCGTAGGATCAACTGTCCTATGGGCTGATTAGACTGCGATCCATAGGAAAAGGAAAATTACATTCTCCATAGAATTTTCATCTCGTTAACCCCCGAATTCTAGGTATTTTCAGAGGCTGGAAGTAGTTCTAGATGAAGGCTTTCATAGGGAAGAGATGGAGTTCTAGGATACATTTTGGCCCTTACTCTCAGAGGCATCGGGGTTGGTATCATCAGATGCCATTGTTTTGTTTGATGCTGTACACTGTGCCGTTGAAGATGAACCAATTTTGGTGAGTTCATCAACAGGATGCGATAGTATTTGAGTCTTTTGAAAGATTCAGTTTCTTCAAATTTGCAAGTCTTGAATTTTTGATTAACTGGTGTAAGCTTGTCTAAGTCAAAAAAGCAAGGTAATGTTACCTAGTTATACGGCAACGTCTGTGATCTCGATCGCTACCTTATGTGATTTCTGTCATAGGCAGTTTGCAAAATTACGAGACAGTTCACACGTCAGGTCGAGTCAAGGATAGTTAAACGCTGCTCATTAGGAGGTCATTCTTGAAGCGAGCATTTCTGCGGAAGGTAAAGCCTGTTTCCTGCCCCCCCCCTGAAACGGCAGGGCAACCCGAACAGTCTCCTACAGGAGTTCATCGTAGGGCACGCACCTCTGCTGCCATGTTTGGATTAGCCCTTTCTATGGGTGCATCCAGTTTAGTGTTGCCTCACCATGACGATGGTGCCACTGCAGCCGAACCGAAAGGTACAGAGGCAACCGCACCCTCGGTTTCGCAAGTCGCAACTTTGCCCAATTCGGAAGCGGAAATGGCAACTTTTGCGCCCGCGATTACCGTTGTTGAACATGTAGTGCGTGAAGGGCAAACTCTCTCGCAGATTGCCCGCAGCTACCGGGTGAATGTTCAGGACATCATTGCCGTGAATCATCTGGCTGTCGATGTCATCATCAAGCCCGGTCAGACCCTCAAGATTCCTGTTAATCGGCAATTTGATGCAACTGCAAAAGTAGCAGCTCCGGAGCTGCTAGCGTCAGCAGATCTTAACCAGGTGCCGCTAACTGAGCCAGCATCCGCTGAAGCTAGCTCGGCTACTGATCGAAACAGTGCTTTGAGCCGTCTGCATGAGCAACGGGATAAGTTGAAAGATAGTTTGGCGGGGTTGCGGTCTGAGGAGTCAAGTGGTGCAACAGGTCAAAAGACAAGCGCAGCTTTGGGCGAAGCGAGTAAAGTAGAGTCTGCAGGCGGGACTGCCGCTGCACAGCCCAGTGCTGCCCAGCCACAGGCAGTTGCCTATCAGGTACAGCCTGGAGATACGTTGACGGCGATCGCTCGATCGCAAGGTGTATCTCAACCGAGTGGGTCTCAACCAGGTGTATCTCAACCGGATTCACTAGCAGCACCCAGCACCTTGCCAGCGCAGGTTGCCGAGTCTGTTCCTAGCCCCAGCATCCTACCTTCTTCCACGGTTCAGCAATCAGTTCAGCAGTCAGTTCAGCAACCTGCACAGCAACAAGTGGCATTTGCGCCTCCCCTGCAGGAATATCGGGTTAGCCCTGGTGACACTGTGGCTGAAATTGCCCGGGCGCATAGCATCCCGCAATCAATGCTGATCAACGCTAATCGCCTGAGTGATCCAAATGTGATCTTTGTCGGTCAGCTTTTACAGGTTCCCAGCACTCAGCCAACGGCTCCGACTATGGTCTCAGCCTCTCAACCCGTATCTCAGGCTGAAGCACAACCTGTCGCTGTTTTACCTCAGGTCGCGAATCCGACACAGGCAGCTGCATCAATTCCTGATAGCCGCACTAAGACCAACAACATTGAGCCGAACAGCACTGAGACCCCTAGTACTGAGCTACCAACAGCCGTTCAGTCTAGTAGTCCTCGGTATGTTGATAACCTGCTGGCTGAGGTCAGAGCTTTGCGGGCCAAGCACCAGGTTGAGGCAGCTAGACCGGCGAGCACAGAGCAACCGACTATGGTAGCAGCTCGTAGTGAAGTGCCCACTGCAACGCAATTGGGTGTCGTTTCAGCTCGTCCTCAATACAGTACTAACCGCGCTAATCCAGTGCCAGCATCCTCATCTCCTGCTTCCGCAGGACAGGCTACTGTGGTGGCTGTTGCCCCCATTGGCTCAGAAAATTACGCGCCGCTCCGTCAACCCATTACGGGTCGCACGGTTTCGCCAGATTTGCCGCCTTTGGCGGGTGCAGAGGCTTATCTGCCTGAAGGCACTCGTTCCAATGGCTACATTTGGCCGGCTCGTGGGATGCTGACGTCTGGCTATGGTTGGCGCTGGGGCAGAATGCATCAGGGGATTGATATTGCCGCTGATGTAGGCACCCCTGTCTATGCAGCTGCTAGTGGTGTCATTGAGTACTCTGATTGGAACTCAGGTGGATATGGCAACATGGTGGATATTCGTCATCCGGATGGCAGCATTACCCGCTATGCTCACTTGAATCGTAGTTTGGTTCACCAAGGGCAGCGGGTTCGTCAGGGCGAACAAATTGCTGAAATGGGTAGTACTGGCTATAGTACCGGGCCACACCTCCACTTTGAGGTGCATCCAGCAGGTGAAGGGGCCGTTAATCCGATCGCTTATTTGCCAGGGCGATAGTCTAATTCATCCACTGGCTGCTCACACGGAATCAAGTCAGCAGTTAGTCGGAAGTCAGAGGAGGGTGATATCACCCTCCTTTTTTCATAGCGCTTCGTGCCTGACTGGAACCAAATTGACTGGAACCAAAATTTTTTGGAAGCCTCGCGGAGCGAGGCTTCCAAAAAATTTGACGCTCACTCCGTAACTACAGCTACCCATGACTGGAGCCTGGAGAAATCAACTGTTGGGCCAGGACGATCGCTCCCCACAACGGCGCATCCTCGCCCAAGGCTGCTGGAAGAATCTCAAAATTCACCTCTGGCAAAGCGGTTTGACGGGCCGCTTGTCGCACACTCTGCCACCATCCCTCTCCCGCCTTGGTCACACCGCCGCCCAAAATGAACCGCTGCGGGTTGAGCAAATTGGCAGCATTGCCAATGCCCATTCCCAAAGCCACGCCCGCCTGCCGCAATACGTCCCGAGCCAGTGCATCTCCCTCAGCCGCCGCCTGACTGATTTGTTGAGCCGTTAAAGTGTCCAGATCGGCAACTTGCGATCGCAAAATCTGGCCCTGGTCTGGCGTTTGCTGAAGGCGATCGCGCATTTGTTGAGCTATATAAGCCCCTGAAGCTAATCGCTCGACGCAGCCTCGCTTACCGCACAAACAGACAGGGCCGTGCGGATCGACCACGGTATGACCAATCTCGCCCGCCATGCCCTCAGCGCCGCGCCAGGAACGGCCGTTGAGGATCCAGCCGCCGCCCACTCCTGTACTGACGGTGATATACATCAGGCTATCGGCTCCGCGCCCTGCTCCAAACTGATGCTCTCCGAGGGCCGCTACATTGGCATCATTATCGACCTGCACGGGCACGCCCCATTCGGCGGTCAGCCATTGTTTCAAGGGCAAATTTTCCCAGCCTGGTACATGATGCGACAGCCGCACAGTGCCCGTTGTAAAATCTACTGGGCCGCCAAAGCTAACGCCGATCGCATCCGGGCGGGCTCCGTTCAGCAAAGCGTGGGTTAGCGATCGCATCACTGCTAAATCCACCTGAGCATTAGCATCCGGCGGCGACAGCTGCCGTCGGTAGGCTTGCCACTGCAGGGGAGCGGCATCAGGACGCACCAGAGCCGCCGCATGTTTTGTCCCACCAAAATCCAGCGCCAGTAAAAGGGGAGCCATCGCTAAACCTCGTCACATCGTTCCAGATCATCAGTCAAGATAAGAGAGTCTCCTTGTGCAAGCATCATCCCCTCCCTATTAATGCTCACCCGTAGCGATCCTTCCGCCCCGACTGTTAATCAAGATTTACTCAACCAAGTTACAGACTATTTGCAGCAGCATGTTGCCCCCCAAGCCAGCCGGATCGATCGCGATCCGCAGGCGCTGAAAGCGGCCTTCAATGGGTTGGGCGATCGCCATCTCCTGGCACTGCGCGTAGCGCAAAACTATCAGGGGAGCGGCACAGATGAACTGACGTATCGGGCCATTCAAGAATTAATGGCGCACTATTCGGGCGCATTGGCATTCCTGCAAACCCAGCATCAGAGTGCTGCCCTGCTGCTGCAAAAGAGCCAGAATGAAGCCTTGAAGCAGGCATACCTGCCCGCTATGGGCACAGGAGCCACTGGGATGGGGTTAGGCTTTTCCCAACTGAGGCGATCGGGTGCCCCGCTGGTGCAAGCGATCGCCACCCCAGAGGGCTATCGGCTGCAGGGTACAGTGCCCTGGATCACCGGATATGGCTGTTTTCAATCCTTCATCATCGGTGCCAGCTTACCCGACGGACAGGCGATTTTTGGGCTGATGCCTTTTGGCGAACGTCAGCAATCTGGCGGGTCGCTGACTTTTAGTCCGCCCCTACAGCTAGCAGCCATGGCATCCACCCAGACTGTAACGGCCACCGTCAGCCAATGGTTGCTGCCGCCCGATCAGATCGTGTCCATTCAGCCTGCCGGATGGATTCACCATAGCGATCGCCAGAATGTGCTGCACCTGAGTTTTTTTAACTTGGGGTGCGCCAGAGCCGGACTCGATATTTTAGCGGCAGCGGCAGACCACGCCCCATCTTTTGTGGCCCAAACTCTAGCATCGCTAGATCAAGAACTCACTGCCTGCCGGACGGCGATTTATCAGGCTCATGCCCGTCCTGAAGAAGGCGCTCCAGCAGAGGCGATCGCGCAGCACTTAAAACTACGGGCCTGGGCGATCGATCTGGCCGTTCGCTGTGCCCATGCCGGTGTCATCGTTTCTAGCGGAGCCGCCAATTATAGCGATCATCCCGCCCAGCGAGTTTATCGAGAAGCGCTGGCGTTTACAGTATTTGGACAGACGACCGCCGCCATGGAAGCAACGCTGGCACAGTTGGTGAGAGTTCAGAGGCAGGAGGCAGGAGATCCTATCGATACTATTGTTAGGGAACAACCATGGAATAGTTAATAGGAAATAAAGGGATGTGATTAGGATTTACGACAGCCTTAGCAAAGGATATCAATGGGATGACCCCCTCTGACAAACTTCCTCAACCAATTCATGATTCTAGCGATGCCGCAGAACTTCAGCGTTATTTAGACAATCTCCATGCCAAATACCAATCTCTAGACACGGGTAAAGTCGCCGATTACATTCCAGAACTGGCTAAAGCAAACCGCAACTGGTTTGGCATCTGTATCGCCACCGTAGATGGACAGGTTTTTACCGCAGGGGATGCCGATCAGCTGTTTACCATCCAGTCGATTTCTAAGGTGTTTGTGCAAGGGTTAGCCTTAGAAGATCATGGGCGAGACTATTTTTTGACCCGCGTGGGTGTTGAACCTACGGGAGATGCCTTTAATGCGATCGTGTTAGATGAACAATCTAAGCGTCCCTATAATCCGATGGTGAATGCTGGGGCGATCGCTACAACAAGTCTGATTAAAGGCAATACGCCGACCGATCGCCTTAATCGTATGCTAGACATGTTTCGTCGCTACATTGGGCACGATATTTTTGTCGATATTTCCACCTTCACTAGTGAGCGCACCACAGGCAGCCGCAACCGGGCCATGGCATATCTGATGCACAACTTCGGCATGATTGATGCCCGAGTTGAGGAAGCGCTTGATCTATACTTTCAGCAATGTTCGATTATGGTGAGCTGTCGCGATCTGGCAGTCATGGCGGCTACCCTAGCCCATCGGGGCGTGAATCCGATGACCGGCGATCGCGCGGTTGCCGCAGGCTACATCCGAGACATTCTCAGCGTCATGTACACCTGTGGGATGTACAATTTTGCCGGGGAATGGGCCTACAAAGTTGGATTACCGGCTAAGAGCGGCGTTTCTGGCGGCATTATTGTGGTGGTGCCGAACCAAATTGGCATTGCCGTGTTCTCGCCGCTGTTAGATCCGCGAGGCAATAGCGTGCGGGGGGTGAAAGTTTGCGAGGAGTTGTCTGAACACTTCGATCTGCATTTGTTTGATTCTTCTATGGGCTGTCGAACCTTTTTGCAGCGGTTGGTATCGTGAGGGTGAAATTGAGAATGGCGGCGATCGCCGTTCTGATCAGCGTTCCATTAAGACAGTCAGCCCCTTCCTGATTAGCGGGTATTTCTGATTAAGTCTTTCAACTAATGACGCTAAAAATGGCCCTGAAACGGAAAATGCGCTTTACGCTACAGAGAAAGGTCAGTCTATTCACGGAGGAAGAATGGACAACCCCGCCCAGACTCAACAGGAGCTATCCGCGGCAGGAGCCGTGAGGAAACGGCTGACTCAGCCTAGAGTGTGGATTCCCGCTGCTGCCATAGCTGTAGGGATTGCCCTGATCCCGCTGCTGTTCAACTTAGACAAATCCACGCTATTTCCGCTCTCCCTCAAAGCGCGAGATTGGACGGGTTTTGCAAGTAGCACTAATGAAGCCGCGACCACTGCTAAAGAACTGACTCCCGATGGGAAAACCATTACTAAGATTGTTGTTACCGACCAGCAAGAAGAGGGCAAGACCTTCTGGGATTGGCTCAGTGTGCTGGGCGTGCCTTTAACGTTAACGCTCTTAGGCTTCTGGTTTCAGTGGCTCCAGCAGAAGCAGTCAGATCAGCAAGCTGAAGTGGATAAGGAGATTGCTGAAACCGCTCGAAAAGAAGAAGCGATACAAGCCTATTTTGATCAGTTGTCCGAGCTATTGGTCGATAAGAACCTGATTGCGATCGCAGCGCAAGTGCAGGTCTTTAAGGCTGAATCTCTGGCGGAATCTCTAGCAGGAACAGAGAGAAAGGATAGTCCAGACGTTGAAAAGCGCGAGGTAGAGCTACCTGACAGCCTGCAGAAGCAAAAAGATCAGCTGGATGTTGCGGTAAATGTGATGCGAGCCAGAACTTTAGCGATCTTACGAAGGCTAAAAGATGATCGAGAGCGAAAAACTAGCGTTGTGCAGTTTTTGATTGAAGCAGAAGTCCTGAAGAAGTTGAAATTGTCGCTGAGGGAAGCAGATCTCAGTGGAGTGTATCTCTTCAATTCTTTTGGGGCCAACCTCAGCCAAGCTGACCTCAGCCGAGCCAACCTCAGCCGGGCAGATCTGAGCGCAGCCGACCTCAGCAGTGCCGACCTCAGCGGTGCCAACCTCGGTGATGCCGACCTCAGCGCAGCCAACCTCAGTGATGTCAATCTCAGCGGTGCCAGCCTTAGAGAGGCTAATCTCAGCCGGGCTAATCTCAGCGGTGCCGACCTCAGCATCGCCAGTCTCAGAGGTGCCGACCTCAGCAATGCCATCCTCCTGGGGACAGCCCTCCATCATGCTAAAGCCTTAACCCCAAAGCAGCTGGAGGGAAAAAATGCCCCCTTCCTTTGCAATGTGGCTCTGCCGCAAGACCTCAAGAGATCCGTTAATCCTAATCGAGACTGCGATCTCATCCCCCAAATTCTGCTAGAACACTATCGCGGCAATTTTAAAACCCTCGAAGAAGCCAAGACTTTTGTAGACCAGTCCCGGAAAAAGACGTGGGTCTATTGAGGCTTTTTGGAAATTATTTTCCATAGTTTATAACTCGGCAGGCTTTCAAAAAAT
>DATNOY010000864.1:0-4013 GCA_036703495.1 Coleofasciculaceae cyanobacterium | reverse complement strand
CGAAGTTTATATTCGAGAAGGACAACCCCTGGAGGCGATCGATATCCTGCTTGAGGGTAGCCTTTGCGTGTATATTTATGAGGGAAAGCTCAATCCTCTGTCTTTGGCGTTCAACACCTCGCAAACCAGCCAACCCAGACGAATTGCATCATCTTTGCCTGGTGAAATTTCGGGAGTAACTGCCTTTTTAGACATGACGCCTAACCTTTACATGCTAAAGGCCAATCAAGACTCTCTGGTGTTATCTATTCCTATTTCTGCCTTGACTCCTAGACTGCAGCAAGATGAAGGCTTTGCTTCTCGTTTCTATCAGGCGTTAGCGAGTCTGAATGCAGAGCGTGTATTTCAGATTATCCGTCAACTGGGAGGTAGCGCTGAGTATGAATCTGGGGATAGCTTATGCGAGGAAGAACAGTATTCAGGGGAACTAGACAGTACTGAGTTACAGGAGCTTTCGCTCGCGAGAGCTCGATTTAACTGGATGTTGCACCAATTAGGCGTAAAGGTTTGAAGTGATGGCCGATCCCCAAGAGTCTAGCCTATTCCGCAAAGAGGCATTAGAGCGAATTTCTTCCCCTGAACAGCTGGATCAACTCATGCAGGTTGTCAGTCTCAAAGACTGGTTACCTCTGGCGTCAATCGGCTTTCTAGTGGCCTTGGCACTGCTTTGGAGTATTGTAGGGCGTATTCCCGTTTTCGTTGAATCTAAAGGTCTTTTGGTTGAGGATACTTCTAATCCCGAACAGCTGATCAGCGTTAGCTATTTCCCCATTGCGGCAGGTAAGCAAATTCAACAGGGCGATCGCATTCTGGTCATCCCTGAAACAGCCAGCATTCAAGAGTTTGGAGGGCTTGAGGCTACAGTGATGGAGGTTTCGCCCTCCCCCGTGACTCAAGCTTCTGCACTCAAGCGAGTTAACGGTAACTCGGAGTTGGCAGCATTGGTTTATACACCCGCCTCCATTGAGGTTGTCGCCCAGTTGAAGCCTGATCCTGCGAATACCACAGGCTATCAATGGTCAATGTCACAGGGTCCTAACGAAAAGCTCTCTAGTGAAACGCCTGCAACTGCCAAGGTGATGCTGAGCAATCGTGCTCCGATTAGCTTCATCTTCCCATTTCTTAAATAGCCCGCTGGTTCTGACTTGATGGTTCTGACTTGATGGTTCTGACGAGGTGCAGTTCCTCCCCATTCCCTATTTTCCATTCTTCCTAAACCCGTTCCATGCTGAAACCTCTGCTCAATCCCAGACAGCCCCTTCTAGAATTTGGGCAACCGCTCCTAGACCGGTGGAAAAAACTACGGAGCCGGAAAAGCAACCGGGTCAAAACCCCAACCCTGCTGCAAATGGAGGCTGTGGAGTGTGGTGCTGCGGCATTAGGAATTATTTTGGGATACTACGGCCGGATTGTGCCTTTGGCCGAACTGCGTCAGGCTTGTGGCATTTCACGAGACGGCAGTTCGGCCGCCAATGTGGTGACGGCTGCTAAAAATTATGGGTTGAACGCCAAGGGATTTAAAAAGGGATTGCAGAGTTTGATGACTCTGAAACCGCCCTATATTATCTTCTGGCAGTTTGATCATTTTCTGGTTGTGGAAGGCTTTGAAAAAGAGCGGGTCTACGTCAGCGATCCGGCCGTAGGACGGCGAACCCTTTCTCTGGAAGAGTTCAATCACGGTTACACGGGTATTGTTTTGCTGATGGAACCCGGTGCAAACTTTCAAAAAGGGGGCAAGAAAAAGAGCGTTGTTGAGGCCTTGCAGCGCCGCCTGCAAGGTTCAATCCCAGCTTTTGCCTACTG
Source organism: Coleofasciculaceae cyanobacterium (assembly GCA_036703495.1). Taxonomy (GTDB): domain Bacteria; phylum Cyanobacteriota; class Cyanobacteriia; order Elainellales; family Elainellaceae; genus Drouetiella. Next base: position 2,210 of record DATNOY010000864.1, on the reverse strand, counting down.
CGTGGTTGCAGGGTTTCTTCTGGTTCTTCCTACCCTGGCAGTGCCCGTATTTAGTCAGGTGTTTGTAGATAATGTTTTGATCAAACATCGTCTGGATTGGGTTCCCTATCTGCTGGGTGGCATGCTGTTGGCTGTTATCGTGCAAGGATTGTTGACGGCCCTACAGCTACAGTTTCTCCGTAAGCTAAAAATTAAGCTGTCGGTGACTATGTCGAGTCAGTTTGTCGGGCATCTGTTGAAATTACCCGTCAGTTACTATGCTCAGCGCTATTCAGGCGAGATTAGTAGCCGCATTCGGATTAACGATCGCGTTGCCAGTGTTTTAACCGGACAGTTAACGACAACGGTAATTAGTGCCGTCATGGTTGTTTTCTATGCGGCTGTTATGCTGAGATACAACGTGCTGCTAACGCTGGTGGTCATCGTGTTTGCGATCGCCAATGTGATTGCGCTGCAGTGGGTGTCTCGCCAACGGGTGGATGCCAATATCAAAGCAGCCCAGAATTATGGCAAAGTGAATGGGATTGCGATCGCTGGGTTGCAAAGTATCGAAACCCTTAAAGCTTCGGGATTAGAGTCAGATTTCTTTTCGCGGTGGGCCGGCTACTATACTAAAGCAACCAATGCCCAGCAGGAGCTGAATCTCGTCAACCAAAAGTTAGGCTTGTTACCTTCGCTGATTACCTCCCTCAGCACTGTCTTTCTCTTGGGGGTTGGGGGATGGCAAGTCATGGAGGGTGTCATGAGCATTGGTATGCTGCTGGCATTTCAACTCTTGACGACAAGTTTCCTGGGACCGGTTAATAATTTAGTGCGCTTTGGTAGTACGCTCCAGGATTTGGAAGGTAATCTCCTGCGTTTGGATGATGTCCTCGACAATGAAACGGATCCTGCCCTCAGCTCGGTGACAACTCCAACCGAACCTTCTGGATCGCCCTTCACGCTCTCATCGTATCGATTGAAAGGATATGTTGAGCTGAAGCATATTACCTTCGGCTACAGCCGGGTGAGTGCGCCTTTAATTCAAGACTTCAACCTGTCGATTAAGCCGGGGCAGCGGGTGGCTTTGGTAGGTGGTAGCGGATCGGGAAAATCAACCTTGGCCAAGATTGTTGCCGGACTTTATAAACCGTGGGAAGGAGAAGTGTACTTGGATGATCTGCCCAGATCTGAAATCTCGCGAGCCGTGTTGACCAATTCTGTGGCAGTCGTGGATCAAGACATTCTGTTATTTGCAGACAGTATTCGAGCCAATCTAACGTTGTGGGATTCGACGATCCCAGATCAGCGGCTAGAGAAGGCTTGTCTGGATGCTGGAATTCACGACACAATTCTATCGATTCCAGGGGGGTATGAGGCTTCGCTGATTGAAGGCGCAGCCAATTTGAGCGGTGGGCAGCGTCAGCGGCTAGAAATTGCTAGAGCGTTGGTCAATGAACCCACTATCTTGATCATGGATGAAGCGACTAGCGCCTTGGATGCAGAAACCGAGAAAATGATTGACCAGAATCTTCGCCGTCGAGGTTGCACCTGTCTGATTGTGGCACATCGACTCAGCACTATCCGAGACTGCGACGAAATTATCGTGTTGGAGCGCGGTAAAGTGGTGCAGCGGGGAACTCACGAAGATCTATGGCGGGATCAAGGATACTACTCTAAGCTGATCATGAGTGAGGAAGGTTAAAGGAACAGCAGCAAGCCAAAACAAAGCGCAAAAAAAACTGCCTCATATCTGGAATTTTTTATCCCTAGATGAGGCAGTTAACTGTTCCTAGTAACATTACCGTATCTCTTGACCGCTTGCTTGTTTTTCAACTAGCTAACTTTGCCAACGATCGCTTCATCAACCCCCATGAGGTTCGCCGTTGTTGGGGTCAACGAATGTTCCTTCAGTTTGATGCAAGAAGCCACCATCTTCTCCACCCGAAACCTTAGATAGGTCATCTTGACCTAGCTCACCTTCGGTTTGGTGCAAGAAGCCACCATCTTCTCCACCCGAAACCTTAGATAGGTCATCTTGACCTAGTTCACCTTCAGTTTGGTGCAAGAAACCACCATCTTCTCCACCCGAAACCTTAGACAGATCTTCCGGACTCAGTTCTTGACTTTCGCTTTGTGTAGACATAAATTTCTCCTAATCTATTGGTCGTTAGCTTTAGACTCACTCACAAGGCAAAAGCTTATCTTATTCATTGTTCTAAGAAACTCTT
>DATNOY010000863.1:0-3592 GCA_036703495.1 Coleofasciculaceae cyanobacterium | reverse complement strand
CAAATGTGACATGCTCTCCTGGAGAAGTCCATCATCCAGAGGGGTTCAATGTTGATAGCCAGGTTACAGTTCAACTGACCACCCCCGATGCAGGTGGAATTACCATGAATGATGTTACTCTTGCCCAAAGCATTGATACGTCAGAGTTGCAAAGTCCTGCTTCAGGTAAGGACTTCATACCAGTCCATTGAACCGTTCAGTCCAAGCAATACAAGGAAAGAAATTAACTGCAATGGCTCAATGAACCTGGACGTTGTTAGCAGGTGTTTTTCTAAAGCACTAGCGGTTTTATAATTGAAGCATGCAAAAGCTCACAATCACCCGACCTGACGACTGGCATCTCCATCTACGCGACGGCGCAGCGTTAAAAGCGGTTCTGCCACATACAGTGCGTCAGTTTGCCCGCGCTATCATCATGCCAAATTTGAAGCCTCCAGTCCGCTCGGTCGCTGATGCAGCCGCCTACCGCGATCGCATCTTGGCAGCAGTTCCATCGGGTCAGCAGTTTGAGCCACTGATGACGCTCTACCTTACCGACAACACCAGCCCCGCAGAAATTATCGCGGCGAAAGCGTCTCAGTTTGTCAAAGCGGTTAAGTACTACCCAGCCGGAGCAACGACCAATTCAGACCTTGGGGTGACAGACATTGGCAAGTGCGATCGCATCTTTGAAACGATGCAGCAGGTAGACCTGCCTTTACTCCTGCACGGCGAAGTGACCGATCCCAGTGTTGATATGTTCGATCGCGAGAAGGTGTTTATCGAGCGATATTTAATTCCTCTCAGGCAACGATTTCCCAGCCTGCGCATAGTCCTTGAACACATTACCACCTCCGATGCAGTGCAGTATGTCCTATCTGCAAACAACATCGCTGCAACCATCACGCCACAACATTTGTTATTTAATCGCAATAGCCTGTTCCAGGGTGGCATTCGCCCCCATTTTTATTGCTTGCCAATTTTGAAACGAGAGGAGCATCGGTCGGCGCTTTTGCAAGCAGCAACCTCCGGCAATCCTCAGTTTTTTCTAGGCACCGATAGCGCCCCCCACTCTCGGAATAGCAAAGAGAGTTCCTGTGGCTGTGCGGGTTGCTATTCCGCGCTGCATGCGATGGAGTTGTATGCAGAAGTGTTTGAGAGTGCCGACGCCCTTGATAAACTTGAAGCGTTCGCCAGTTTCTATGGGCCAGATTTTTATCAGCTTCCACGCAATACGGAACACATTACTTTGACCAAAACGACCTGGCGTGTTCCCGATGAAGTTCCCTTTACGGAATCTGGACTTGTACCCTTACGGGCAGGTCAAGAAATGACTTGGCAAATGGCTTGACCCCAGTAACAGTGCAAAATTAACTTTTTTAGAGCAGGCTAACGATCGCTATCAGCGGCAACCCATACCTTCGAATCTACACCAGCGATCGTTGCTTATCCGCTGCCATGACGCGTGTATGCCTGGGTGAACTAGTAGGGTTCAAGTCCCCTGGGATGGAACCCGCGTCCAAATGCTCGAAAGTATTGGAGCCGAGTGACGATAACCCCTAGCCAAGAGCCAGCGCAAACTTGTGAGAAGCCTGCCGCAGGCATAGGAAGCTGGAGGCAAACCTGTGAGCCGACGTTCGCATAGCGTTCCCGCAGGGTACAGAAACATTATTCCTCTTCCATCCTCTAGGAGAAGAAAAAACAACAAATAATCATTTGATCTTTACAGCGGAGTGCTAGATGTTCGTAGATCTGGCAGTAGCTAAAAGGTCTGCAAAATCTAATTTTCAGCGATCTCGACTCTGTATTTTATTCTTCAAATTTGCATCCTCTTATCAGTTAACCTTCATTCACTAGTGACTCCTTGACCTTTAAGCATATCCATTGCATGGAACTATACCTTGATTTTATGTCGCAATTACCATTTGTGCGATCGCCCTACCAAAACCCTTAAAGCAAAGTCATACAAGTAACCTCACGGCAGATTTAAGCTCTGATACTAGCAGATGACCTTGCTGTACCGTCCCCATTGAGAGATGAAGCAGCCCAACGTCGTAGTTGAGCGGCGGTTGAGAAGCTCCATCATAACCGATCTCCCTTACTCCTCCGTTCCAACGCAGTGTTCGACAGCGTTACTCGCGTTGAGAAACTTAACCTACGAAAGCCAGTACACCTTCATCATGCTCTGCAACTGAAGCGTAGAACGCTTTGAGTTTCTCACAATCCTCCTCTATCCATTTGAAGTAGTCCTCATCTTCATCACCGCGAACCTTATACACTCCTGCTGCGCTCATCTTGCGGGGATTCCAATAGGCACGAAGCATAGCTGAAGTTACTGTCCTAAGATTATCTCTAACATTCACCACCTCTGTTAGATTGAGGTAACGGATTGGGAAACCGATCGTTGTTCGTGTCTCCTCATTTAATACCTCACCTCCAAATATTGCCTTTTCAACCCACTGAGACCAGTCTCGTTCTTCTCCCTTGCGCCGTCGCTCTGAAAGTAGGTAATAGAGCATATCCCATCTACGACCAAGATAGAGGTTTCGATACTCAATTCCTCGATACTGTTCAAGTGACTGACGCGCTTGGTGAATAAAGTCAACCAAGTGTTGTTCATAAGTGCGACTGTCCAATGTCTCTTGGGTTGTCAAAGCATACGATTTGAAGAACTCAAGGTTAGAGCCAACCTGTGGCTCATGACGCGCTCTTTCAAGCAGATTGCTGCTTTCAGGCATTGCTTGGTAATGGATGTCTAACCCCATGCTGCTTCAACTGCGTGGTGATACCTGACTCATAGTTAGATAGCGGTCGAACTATTAATTGAGCCGAACTAATTCGGTATAAACTCCCCAGAAAGCGATTAGCCCGAGTTAATTCGGCATAACTCCCTATTGAAGACATTATGCCGAAATTTTTTCCGTATAATACCCCTATTTCCAGGAATTAGCCTGAATTCTTCAGAGTTTTTTCGGAATGATCCTGCCGCTTTTTTCGTCTAACGGTTCACTTGAGCGGCTGCAAACAACCTTGAATTCAACACCAAGATCTTTCAGCAGTCCGCTCCAAGTGAATTGTTAGACTGTTTTAATTCAGGAAATGGAGTTTCAGTTGAAGATATTTTTTGCTTACACCATCGTATTGGTTTTGTAATTCTCCTAAAACATCGTTTAGCTTTTCGATCGCTTTCGTGACTTTTGTTTTCTCGTCGTCTTCTCTGCCGAAAATTTCAGTCAAAGTAGTTGCGGCTTCAAATCTAGGCACATTCCCAGGATACATTTCTTCTTCAAGTAAATTACGATCAGAGTTTGTGCCAAGTAAAATATAGTTTAGTATCGTATTTGCAAAGGCGAATTCTGGCTCTGATTGTCCTTTTTTATTTCTCTGAATTTGTTTGTCGAAGTAATCACCTTGAAAGTGACTATCAATGACCTCGGCAAGATTTAATGCTTCCTGCCTAATATTTCTTGTATTTATGTGATCCTGTCGAATTTCAGCTATGACTTTATGTTCAAGGTTTAAGGACTCACTTGAATTCTGGATTAACTCACGATACCTCTGAAAAGACTTTAGATAATCTTCATGAATGAGTTTAAACTGAGCATATGCTGGT
>DATNOY010000862.1:0-4095 GCA_036703495.1 Coleofasciculaceae cyanobacterium | reverse complement strand
ATAGTGTCCAGGTTCAACGATTGGCGAATCCGCTGGGTAATGCTTGCCACTAGCTCTTTCTGCTCTACCTGCTGATGTAAAACGGCTTCCACCCGTTGACGCTGGGCAATTTCATTTCTGAGTTCTTGATTGGCAATCTCTAATTGGGCTGTGCGCTGCTGCACTCGTTGTTCCAACTGGGCGTTCAGTTGATAAATTTCTGCTTTGGCCGCCTGGAGAGCCAGCTGATTCTCCACGCGAACCAGAACTTCTTCTAGCTGAAATGGCTTAGTAATATAATCAGACCCCCCTATGGTAAAGGCTTTCACTTTATCCCAGGACTCATCCAGGATGCTGAGGAAAATCACTGGAATCTCGCGAGTTTGTTCCGCCGCTTTCAGCTGTTGACAAACCTCGTAGCCACTCATTCCAGGCATTTGGATATCCAGCAAGATCAAATCCGGTGGAGCAGCATGGACTACTCTCAAAGCCATTGCCCCGTCAATCACCCCTCGCACCTGATATCCCCGTTCCGTCAGTGTGGCTGATAAAAGGTGCAGGTTGTCGGGTGTATCGTCAACAATCAAAATATTACCCTTCGGGGTGTGATTCGGGGTGATACTCATGGAGATGCTCCACTAGAGCAATGATCTGGTCACAACGGAAGTTATGAACCCAACTTCTGAGGGTATTAGCGAGAAGAGCCTGCTCCTCTGGAATTTGCTCAATCAGCTGGAATAGTAAGGGATTGTTGACTTGATTGGCAGCCTGGTAAAGTTGGGTAATCCACTCAGCGGGCATTACAGTTAAGCTCTCGGCAGTGAGGGAGCCTTCAACGTTTGCAGCTTGTGAATTACGGAGATCTTGGGAGTACCGCGCATCATTTAAACCAGGGTTGCTAACCTCGTACCTATAGCTTACTCCCAAATACTGGGCGATCTTCTTCAAAATCACCTCTTCCCGTACGGGTTTGCCGACAAAATCGTCACAGCCTGCCGCTAAGATGGTGGGTCGCTCTTCTTCAAAGGCACTCGACGATAGGGCAATAATAATGGTCGCTGCGCCTTGCGGTTGCGCTTTGATCCGCTGAGTGGCTTCATAGCCATCCATGACCGGCATGCGCATATCCATCCAGATCAAATGGGGTGCCCAACTTTCCCAGAGGGCGATCGCCGCCTGCCCATTTTCCGCTTCGCGCACCTCAAAGCCCAGAGGGGTCAGCAGTTTAACTAATAGCTGGCGGTTCACTGGGCGATCGTCTACCACCAAAATCCGATAGGTAGGTTGATCGGGGGCCAGTCCAATCACTCGTTGTAGGGGCTGCTGAGTAGGAACATCAGCCGCTGCGGCGTTACCGACTTGAATGTTAAAGGTAAAAATTGTGCCGCGGCCTAAGGTGCTGCTGACCTGCAGCTCTCCACCCATCAGGTGGACAAACTGGCGGCTAATCGGTAGCCCCAAACCCGTTCCTTCCTGAAATTTCTGACCCGTTTCGGTTTGGGCAAAGGCTTCAAATAACATGTCTAGCTCGTTGGGCGCAATGCCGGGGCCAGTATCTTCAACCTCGAAGAGGAGTTGGAGCAGGAATGAGGGCGGCGCTTCATGATTTTTCTCCTCTACAGGTTTCACCCGCAGGATGACACTGCCCTGCTGAGTAAATTTAATGGCGTTTCCCAGCAGGTTCAGCAAGACTTGACGCAGTTTTCGCTCGTCCGATCGCACATATTGGGGCAGATCAGAGGTACGGTTAAAGATCAGCTGCAAGCCTTTGGAACTCGCTTGGAGCCGCAGCATATTTTCTAACGTATCGAGCAGCCGATAGAGGTTAAAGTTACTTTCTTGCAGCACTATTCGCCCAGCCTCAATCTTCGACATCTCCAAGACATCGTTGATCAGCTCGAGCAAATGTTCGCCGCTGCGGTTGATGATTTCCAGCTCTGCGGCTCCTGATGCCAGTGCTGGATTGCGCGCCAACAGCTGAGAAAAGCCGAGAATGGCATTGAGCGGTGTTCTCAGCTCATGGCTCATATTGGCTAGAAATTCGCTTTTGGCTCGATTGGCCGCATCTGCTGCCTCTTTTGCGGTTTTAAGCTCAACGGTTCGCTCTTCAACTCGGATTTCCAACTCCTCAAACGATCGCTGCAGCTGCGCCGCCATCTGGTTAAACGACTGCCCCAGCATCTCCAGTTCCGTGATGCCTCTCACCGCAACCGTGGAGTTTAGCTCGCCTGCGGCGATCGCATGAGCTGCTGCATTCAGCTGAAAGATGGGTTGAGTAATCCATCGAGAGGTCAAGATTCCGACCATGACCGCCAGGATCAGCGCCCCCAGACACAGCAAAATGGTAGTTCGGGTGTTGGCATTGATTTGATCCATAAAGTCGGATTCTGGCACCACTACCACAATCAGCCAATCTAACCCCCGACCATCGTGAAACGGCAGCACTTGCACAAACTCTTTCTGACCCTGCAGACTGAACTCTAATTGCTGATTGTGGTTAATCTGGCTGAAGCTGCCAAAGCGATCCATCAAATGTTGGGCGGTAAAGCGAATTAAGGGAATGCTGCTTTCCGTTGCTGGTAGCCGCTTCACCTCCTGACCCTGGACGCTGTTAAGAAACGGCTGCTCGGTGGTAGATGAAGCGACAATCAGCCCTGAATGTTCCACAATAAAGGTCTTACCCGATCGCCCAATCTTCAAGCTTTGTAAAAATTGACTGATGCCGGAGAGAAACAAATCGGTGCTGACCACACCTCGAAAGGTGCCCGTCTGGTCATAATAGGGCTGGCTGGCTGAAATTCCCAGGCTGGGTTGAATGTAGTATTGATAAATTTGATTCCAATGGGGACGACCGACCCGTTGCGCTCCGATATACCAGGGTCTCGTGCGGGGATCGTACTGAGGATGCCTTTCCTGCTGCCCCGTGGGGTTGCCCTGGCGATCAACGCTGGCGATCGTATCGATGAAATTTGTGGATCGATCCGTAGTCTCGATGACAGGTGTGCCGTCCTCTTTATATCCAGCCCCGGCGTACTCTTTCTGTTGCCCCCCAAAACTGATGTAGTTGGTGCTGGGAAATTGCTGCAACTGCCAAAAAAAGTAGCTTCTCATCCGGCTCATGTCATCTGGGTTCCACAGAGAGAAGCGGCGAATGGCATCTACACTAATGGCATTGACCAAATAAGGTGTTTCCAAATAGGTATCTAAGTGTTGCTGAATCCGGGCGGTGACTTCGTTGCGTAATTGACCCGCCACATCATAAACCGCTCTCTGCCCATTGCGGAGTGAAAGCCAACCTGTCAACCCTACTGCAGCAAAAATTTGCAAGATGAAGGGAATGACTAAAACCCAACGCAGCGGAATTTTGTTAAGACTCTTTGCAGAGGAGTCATCTTGATTTAACGGTGCCATATCGTAGTTCTCAACTCGTAGTTCTCAACTTAGAACACTACGCTCCGAAAGACTGGGAAGACTCCTAGCATCAGGACTTACGGCCGAGCATACCGTATATCCCCATCCGTGAGGCAAATGGGTCATTCTCAGATTAAGGTCAGAGCCGAGGCAGATTCTATCGCCCTGACCGACATTAATAGCTTGATTGATAGCTTGATTGACATCTTTTTTGTTGATATCTTTAATGGGAGCCATGGCTCGGTCATTTGAATGCGATAATGCTGCATGGAAAGTTTTACCAGAAAACACAAAATAATCGGCATCAGCGCCACCCAGCAGCCCATCTGAGTCTGTGCTTCCTACCCACCGATCCTTTCCAGCGTTCCCTAATAGCGTATCGGCACGACTCATACCCAGCAGTAGATCCTTGTCCCCCTGCTTTACAGCCCGCGGATCGCCACCGTATCCCGCCAGGGTTCTGCTGGCAGCGGCAATCCGGCGATCGCGCCTCAGGGTTCTCCAACGAGCGGCAGATGGCATTGGACTGGAGACAGAGCCATACACATCAGCGTTGTCCTGATTCTTGCCAATACCATTTGCTGCAGTATGTCCATCAGACTGAGTTGCGCTGTTCTGGGAAAAGGTTGTTCTCCAGGACATTACTTTGGGTAACGTCGCGGGCATACCTTGATTATTCGGATGATCAGAATCTAATCCAGAAGA
>DATNOY010000861.1:0-3852 GCA_036703495.1 Coleofasciculaceae cyanobacterium | reverse complement strand
CGGCTTTTAGATCTGGCTTTTAGATCTTAATGTCGGCAAATAGCGGCAAGTTGACAAAACTAGGCGATGTTACAGAAATCCAAATACCAGTCAGGGCAGGTTTGGCAATTCGCTGATTGGCTTGATACCAAGGTCTTGGCAAGACCTGATCTAACCCAGAGGTATAGATACGGCTATGAATTTCTGGCTAGAGACTGCCTTGGACTCCAGCAAGAACCATACCAACCCAGCTGCTGGCAACGGTATGATGTCTGCTATTACCTCGGCAATTTAATCGGCTTAATTGTGGAGCGTGGGAAGCATACCCCACAATCAAGCCCTTGGGTTTAGGTATTCTCATATTATTGCCGGCGTAATAATTCCTGAAGCATGTTTTTGAGATTTATCCTTTAGATAGAGTATTCGGATGGCTTGTCGCGTTTCATTAGATCAATTGATCGAGATCTTGGGTGCTACGCCACTTCATTTCTCCGTGGATACCCGATCGCGGCTGGCAACAGCCGTGGTGACGGACAGCCGCAACATCCAACCCAATCAGGTATTTTTGGCATTGCGGGGCGAACGATTTGATGGACATGAATTTGTGGAAAGAGCCACTCAGCAAGGGGCGATCGGTGCCATTGTGGATCAGCCGCTGCCCGCTGCTGATTTGCCGCTGCTTCTGGTAAAAGATACCTTGCAGGCTTATCAAGCGATCGCCCGCTGGTGGCGAGATCAGTTTCAGATTCCAGTGATTGCCATTACGGGATCAGTCGGCAAAACCACTACCAAAGAACTGATTGCCGCTGTGCTGGGTACACAAGGTCGAGTCTTGAAGACTCAGGCAAACTATAACAACGAAATTGGGGTTCCTAAGACGCTGCTAGAGCTAGAGCCAGATCATGACTATGCCGTGATTGAAATGGGAATGCGCGCCTCTGGCGAAATTGCCCTGTTGACCCAGATCGCTCGTCCCGACCTTGCAATTATTACCAATGTTGGGACGGCACATATTGGGCGACTGGGATCAGAGCAGGCGATCGCCGATGCCAAATGTGAGCTATTGCAGGAACTTCAACCCACAGGGATCGCGATCCTCAACCATGACAATGCTCGGTTGATCAATACGGCAACTCAAGTTTGGCAAGGTCGCACCCTCACCTATGGGCTAGAAGGAGGCGATTTGCAGGGAACCCTCATTGAGCCAACGACCCTGCAGGTAGCAGGGATGAGTTTTCCATTACCGTTGCCCGGTCGTCACAATGCGCTGAATTATTTGGCGGCTCTGGCTGTGGCAACGGCATTGAACCTGGACTGGCAGATTTTGACGAAAGGCTTATCTGTGGCATTACCCCAAGGACGAGCTCGCCGATTGGAATTGCCCAACGATGTCGTCATTCTAGATGAAACGTATAATGCCGGACTTGAGTCCATGACAGCGGCGCTCCAGATGCTGGCAGAAACTCCAGGTCAGCGGCGGATTGCCGTTTTAGGAACGATGAAAGAATTGGGCGATCGCTCTGCTGAATTTCATCACCAGGTAGGGGTTCTGGCTCGACAGCTGCATCTAGACGGATTGATCATTCTGGCCGATGAAGCCGAAAGTCAGGCAATGGCGGCTGGAGCATTTCCACTCCTTGCGCAACAATGTTCTACTCCGGCGGCTGTTGTGGCGCAACTGCGGGCAACGGTGCAAGCAGGCGATCGCCTCTTATTTAAAGCCTCGCGTGCCGTTGGGTTAGATCAGGTGGTGCAGGCGTTTGTTCAGCCTGAAGAATAAGCCGCAAGGCATCATAGCCCCTCAACCTACCACACCTCTCGACTAATTCCAGTACCATCAAAGAAGATACTAAGCTAAAGACCCATGCAATTTATTGATCAGGCGGAAGTTGAAGTTCAGGGTGGCAACGGAGGGGATGGCATGGTTGCCTTCCGCCGAGAGAAATATGTGCCTGCGGGTGGCCCATCGGGGGGCAATGGGGGACATGGGGGTTCAGTGATCTTCGTGGCGGCAGAGCGGTTGCAAACCCTGCTGGATTTTAGATACGCTCGCGTGTTTAAGGCAGAAGACGGGGAGCGGGGTGGCACCAAAAATATGACAGGGGCTTCAGGGAACGATCGCATCGTTGAGGTTCCCTGTGGCACAGTGGTCTACAATGCCGAGACCGAAGAGATCTTGGGTGATTTGGTGGAACCTGGGCAGACCCTGTGTGTAGCCAAGGGCGGCAAGGGGGGGCTGGGGAACAAGGCATTTCTCAGCAACCGCAATCGCGCCCCGGAACGCGCCTTACCTGGATTGCCCGGAGAGGTGTGGTCGCTGCGGCTGGAGCTCAAGCTGTTGGCAGAAGTAGGCATTATTGGGTTGCCCAATGCTGGCAAATCCACTTTGATTTCTTCGCTGTCTGCGGCTCGCCCTAAGGTAGCAGACTATCCATTTACGACCCTTGTTCCTAACCTGGGCGTGGTGCGGAAGCCGACGGGAGATGGCACAGTATTTGCCGATATTCCTGGATTAATTGAAGGCGCACATTTGGGTACCGGATTGGGGCATGATTTTCTGCGGCATATTGAGCGGACTCGGGTACTGCTGCACCTGATTGACGTGACGGCTCCCGATCCAATCGCTGCCTACACCACAATCCAGTCCGAACTATCTGCCTATGGCCGCGGCTTAGAGCATCGTCCTCAACTTGTGGTTCTCAACAAAATTGATGCACTGGCATCTGATGATCCCCTGCCGGAGGCGATCGCTGCTCAGCTGCGGGAACTCACTTCAGATCGGATTTTTATTATCTCAGCTGTTGCCAGGACAGGTTTAGAACCGATGCTGCAACAGGTCTGGCAGATGTTGGAGGATCAGAATCAAGCTGAGGCAGCTGCGTTGGCGGTAGAAACCAACATTGTAGAAACCAACATTACAGAGAACGCATCCGAGGTGGAATCGGTGTTTGCTATGCCATCTAGCAATTCCTAATTCAAATTTTGACAAGCGGGGTACTCACCCCGGAGGATCGAGCAGCTAGTGAGGGCAACGGCGTGGAGCCGCTCAATTTTGGGGTTTCGTTAGAAACTTGCGGCAAACCAGCGTCCAAGATAATGAGATCTAAGTTTAGCGACCAGGAAACTTGAGTCTATGTCAGATTTTGTTGATGCGAAACATCAGTGGGAGCAAACGCTACTGTCTAGTTTTTTAGACATAGTGCGGGCTCCCGATGGTGACTTTGCAGCGATCGATCAGCTTGCCAGAGCCAGCAGTGATAGTGAAAGTTTCCAATTAATGGTTAGCCAGCTTTCTCAGCATCCTCAAGGAAAAAAAGCCTTTGAAACTCGGTTTAGCTTGGGGGCGATTGATTTAGAACAGCTAAGAAAATTAGCCCCTGGTACGCTGGGTCATATTTATGCAGAGCATATGGTTCAAAATCAATTAAAACCTCTGCAAGCCCCCCCTGCCGAGAGTGCCTATCATTTTTTGGCAACCCATATCACTGAAACCCACGATATCTGGCATGTGGTTACAGGGAGCAAGACAGATATTTTAGGAGAAATTCAGCTAGAAGCATTTTATGTAGCGCAATTAGAGATGTCACGCTTCTGGTTGGCATTGCTCGCTAAAAATTTAATGAAATCTGTCGTGTATGACATTGAGAGTTCAAATCAGTACATGGCATCCCTAACGAAAGGATGGCTGATGGGAAAAAAAGCTAAACCGCTATTTGGAATTGAGTGGAATGCTTTATGGGAAACTCCCATAGAACAGGTACGTATTTTGTTGCATGTGGATACTTAAACAAAGGACTGCCTGACAGGACGGCACAGCAGCAGCCGGTTCAAGCGTTTGTACTCGTTGTAGTTGGGTCTACGTTCGATCAGGTT
>DATNOY010000860.1:0-5172 GCA_036703495.1 Coleofasciculaceae cyanobacterium | reverse complement strand
TTTGCGCAACTGCTGCTGAACTTGAAGGAGTCAGCGGTAAGTTTTTTGATAGCCGAGGACAACCAATGCCCGACTGTAAGCTAGCGCGGAACGAAAAACTTGCACAAGAACTCTGGGAACGTAGCTGTTTGTGGACGGGATGTGATCAATCTAAAAGTTCGCTGGCTCAAGATTACTATGATCCCAATGAGGGAATTTGGGGAGTTTATTCTCTAGATATAGATGCAGCTGAAATGGCTGATATTACTCAAAATATTTTTGAACAAGTTTTACCCAAGGTACCTAATAAATTTTTGCTTCTCAATCTAGCCAAGTTTTTATTTAGATTAGAATTCGGTTCTTTGATATTGTTGTTAATCCAATATGGGAAAAGACAATTTCATATGGAAAGACATCTGGATGCGGCAGCAGTTCAGAAGTTATGCAAAGATCCAGCCTTGTTGCAACAGTTAAAAGCGCATTTAGGCGAAGATCTCCTCTTATGGAGGTCAGAACTTTGGGCAAATTATCCCTCGCAACAGCTAATTCCGTTTTGGCATCAAGATATTTATCCTAAATTACTAAAAGGTAATGGAAAAAGTCTTAATGTTTATATTGCTTTAACAGAGATAAATGAATTTAATGGGTTTGAATATATCCCTAATGATCATTTGCCCGATCGCTGTAGAGATATTATTGATCCTTTTAGTGGGAATCATTTCTTTAATTTAACCAATGAAGTGGAAAGGAATGCTATCCCTGTCGTATTACGTCCGGGAGAATTTGTAATTTTCGATGAGCATTTAGTCCATCGATCGATTCGCAATACTAGCGGTAAAGTGCGGCTTTCACTGACTTTAAGAGTGACTCAATCGGGGATGCAGATATTACCTGGCTATACTCCCACTGACCAACCACCTGTCTGGTTATCAAGAACGATTTGAGCGGGTGATTAGAAAACTTATCCCTAACATGCAGGCATCTTGTCTTGCACTGAGTTTGGACGCTATGACTAGCTTTTCATTCAATTGCTTTCCCTAGCGAGTAGGGACTAGGCATGGCGAATCGCTTGTTTCCATAGCAGTGAAAGAATCACAACACCCAGCACAATGACAGCCCAGAATCCGATCGGTAAGAGATTCAAGATGGGATAATCTAGAAAGATATCAGGCCCACCCTCCCATAACCCATGTAGCAATGCCGCAATGATATCAGTAATGATAACGGATGAATTGATTCGAAACTGTTGGGATCCACTTTCGCGAAAGAGAACTCCCGATAAAATTGCAGTCCATACTCCATGTCCTAAGGGAGTTCATCAACTCCTCAAGGCAGTAACGCCAATGGTTACTAAAAGTGAAAAGATTTGCGGTGTGTGGGATGTAAAATCTTTCGTAAATGCTTCCAGAAAAATTGAAAAGGCATAACCTGTACGCTTCGATCGTCTACTCTTCGATCGTCGCTACTATCCTGCGATCGGACGACTCAAGATCGACCCGTTAGGCAATCACTTAGGGCGATCGCCATCCTACAAATTCCGAGGGACGGTACGCAGCGATCGGGAATCGCTAGGGGTTGCCGCTGGCAGGAGCATCCGACAAGACTGCATCTATCTTAAGCGTTGCCCTACCTCAACGTTTAAGATAGACTGACACACTGTTGCCAAACCCACCTCTTAAAATATAGGAATCTGGCTTGCTTTAGAACGTATGTACTGTTTTAGTCCCCTAGTTTTTGGAAGTTGTCCTCATGCCCAAGTGGAAACTGACCACTGAATTTACCTTCGATGCTGCCCACTACATCCGGGACTATGACGGTCCCTGTGGGCGGATGCATGGGCATACCTACCGGGTGCGGATTGAGGCAGTTGCTCACCAGCTTCATTCCTCCGAGTACTGCCCTCATCCCGTCATGGTAGCCGACTTCCGCACGCTGCGTTGGGCTAAGCAAGACCTGCTCAAAGGCGGGCTTGACCACTCTGTCCTGAATGAAGTCCTCCCGGAAGGCTACGAAACGACGGCTGAGATGATCGCCCAATACATCTACGACCAGACAAAAAAGCAGTTGCCCTCGGATGTGAAGCTCAAGGTTGCCGTATCCGAAACGCCTAATGCCTGGGCAGAGTACGAGGACGATGAGGAATAGACTTTATCGGAAATTGGTTTGTGGTGCGGCGTTGCCGCACCACAAACCAATTTCCAAACCGAAAACCTTATCTCCGATTAAGTCTAATGAATACCATGACAAGTTTGATCCCCAAGGCGATCGCCCCTACTCCCCCAGCGGACATGCCGACAACCCTGCCTGTGGTGGAAACCTTCCACTCGGTGCAAGGGGAAGGGGTGTGGGCAGGTGTAAACGCTTTCTTCATTCGGTTGGCAGGATGTGACGTCGGCTGCCCTTGGTGCGACACGAAGGTCTCTTGGAACGCTCGTCGCCATCCTCAACGCAGTGTTGCTGATCTGGTGACTGAAGCTGCAGCTACAAACCCGGCAATCGTAGTTGTTACAGGTGGCGAACCCTTAATGCATGACCTTTCCGCTCTGAGTACCGGGTTAAAAGCGGCAGGTTTGCGAGTCCATTTAGAAACCTCAGGTGCCCACCCTTTCAGCGGCAGCTTTGACTGGGTCACCTTTTCTCCCAAACCGTTCAAGTCACCCCATGACAGCATTTATTGCCAAGCTAGCGAACTTAAGGTTGTTGTGTCCAACCCAGCGGATTTGGACTGGGCAGAGTTCCATGCTGCTAAAATTCCAGCCAACGCAGTCCGGCTTCTTCAACCCGAATGGGGCACACCCGATAGCTACTCGCTGATCTTTGAGTATGTGCTGAACCACCCGGAATGGCGAATTAGCTTACAAACCCACAAATTCACTAATATTCGATAAAGCGTGAACCATGAGTACCCCCAAAGCGGTTGTTTTATTGTCCGGTGGTTTGGATTCAGCAACCTCTGCTGCTGAAGCGATCGCTAACGGTTATGACCTGATTGCCCTGTCGCTCCACTATGGGCAACGGCACGATTGCGAGCTAACTGCGGCCAAACGAGTAGCGGCGCATCTGGGAATCCAAGAACATTTTGTCGTGGACGTGAACCTATCGCAGTGGGGAGGGTCTGCTCTCACCGATCAGAGCGTAGACGTGCCCACGGAGGGGATACAGCCTGGAGTGATTCCCATCACCTATGTACCGGGACGCAATACTGTGTTTCTGGCGATCGCGCTTTCGCTAGCGGAAGCCAAAGGAGCCGAAGCCATCTACCTGGGAATCAACGCGGTAGACTATTCCGGCTATCCGGACTGCCGGCCAGCCTATCTAGAGGCGGTTCAGCACCTGGCCACCCTCTCCTCCAAAGCCGGACTAGAAGGGAAAGCCCCCCAGCTTGTTGCCCCCCTGGTGATGGATTCTAAGGTGGACATTGTGCGGCGGGCTTTGCGGTTAGGGGTGCCCATTGAACTAACGTGGTCTTGCTATCAAGGAGAAGCAGAGCCTTGTGGAGTCTGTGACTCCTGTCGGATTCGGGACAAAGCTTTAATTGACGCGGGTAGACCGGATTTGGCAACCGTAGTCGGTCGTGAATTGTCTGAGCAAGCAGCCCAATCTCCTACCCCTGGCAGAGGATGACTCTTACAGCAATTCTCAATTGCGTCGCCACAGTTATTTTTTAGAAGCCGCGCGGAGCGCGGCTTCTAAAAAATAACCCACACTTAATCAAGCGCAAAGCGCTGTAAAACATCAGCTGTCCTTCGCTCCCTGGAAAATTGCTATCTTTATTGATTAGACGGCGACAACTGCTGCAAGGTTTTTTCCAATTCTTTCTGATAGCGGCCATATTCAGACCAGTTTCCCTGACGCAGTGCTTCCTGAGCCTGACGATAGTTCTCTAGCGCCGATCGCGCCAATGCGGAAGTTTTGCTACTGGCGATCGCAGACCCTTGCTGCCCAACCGGCTCACCCCCAAAAACGGCATTAAGCGCTTGTTCTAGGGAATTTTCCATCACCACCGATTGATCGTAGGCGACAATGACCCGCTTAAGTTCTGGTAATTCTCCCTGTTCGGCACGCAGATAAACTGGTTCAACGTAGAGCAACGATTGATCCATGGGAATCACCAGCAAATCTCCCCGGATCACCTTGGAGCCAGCCTGACTCCACAGCGTAAACTGTTGCGAAATCTCCGGATCTTGGTCAATCCGAGCCTCAATCTGGCGGGGACCATAGACCAGCATTTTTTTCGGGAATTCATAGAGCAACAATTTGCCGTATTCTTTGCTATTCGATCGGGCTGCCATCCAGGCAATCATATTGTCTTTATTCGACGGAGTGAAGGGCTGGATCAGAATAAATCCAGCGTTTTCTTCCCCTGGCAGGCGCATGATCACGTAGTAGGGTTCCATCACCACCTCACTGCCCTCGTAGGTCTGCTGGGGTACCTGCCAGAGGTCTTCCCGGTTGTAGAACAGTTCTGGGTCGCTCATGTGATAGGTCTGGTACAGGCGCGCCTGAATTTTGAACAGGTCTTCGGGATAGCGGAAATGGGCTTTGACGGCGGGCGGAATTGCATCCGTGGGTTCAAACAGGTGAGGAAAAATTTTGCGATAGGTGGTCAGCACCGGATCGGTTTCATCCACCACAAAAAACCGCAATGAGCCATCATAGGCATCGATCAGAACTTTCACCGAATTGCGGATGTAGTTGAGATTGTCTTGCACGATCGCAGCCCCGTTACTGGCCTTGAGCACCTGATTCTCCGCTTGCATCTGGGCAACCGGTTTAGCATAGGGATAGCGATCGCTGACGGTATAGGCATCCAGTAGCCATTGCAACTTGCCATCAATGACCACCATGTAGGGGTCATGGTCAAACTGCAGGAAAGGGGCAACATGGTGAACCCGTTCCTGAATTTGTCGGTAATAGTGAATGCGAGACTCCCGGGTAAAGTAGTTGGAAATCAAAACCTGAATGCTGCCCAGATCGTAAGCATAGGCCAGCCTTTGCCAGATGGAAGGGATAGAAACGCCGCCCAGACCGCGATAACGCGTAAAGGCATTGGTGTCACCTGAGGGATAGTCAAACTCATCCGTTGAGGTGCCTGTAAAGATATAGTTGTTCGTCTCTTCACCGTAGTAAATGGCAGGTTGCTGAATAGGTAGATTAAGACTGGAAATCGGCGGAATATCTTTGACGTAGAGC
>DATNOY010000859.1:0-4148 GCA_036703495.1 Coleofasciculaceae cyanobacterium | reverse complement strand
GCACACCATGAACAACAATATGAACCTACATCTGCATCACTTGGCATCACGACTCATAGCTTAGAGGAAACAATCCAGTGGTACAGCGAAAAACTGAGCTTTACCTATGACTACACGTATGAGATTTTAGCCTTGAACATGAAAGCTGCCTTTATGAGTTTGGGCAACTTTCGATTGGAGATTTTTGAAGTGCAAAATTCTCAGCCAATGCCAGAGTATCGATATGATGTGATTGCAAATATTGGAGTTCGGGGACTAAATCATGTGGCTTTAGCCGTGACAGATATCGAAGCGACATATCATGATCTCAACGAGCGAGGCATTGAATTCGTTGCTGAAATCATGGAAATTCCAAATTCCAATGGTGAACGTTATACCTTCTTTAAGGACAACAATGGTGTCTTGATCGAATTATTTCAATCTAATCCTCAAAATGACAAATGAGTTAATCCGTGAAACAGTCTGTTCGTGAAAAAGTTGCTTTCTCAAATATTACACACGATCGCAATCAAAAATTCAGTCCTCACAATGCACAACTAGAGATAAACCAATGGATGCTGATTGGGTACGTAATTACTTCAAAACAGTCGATACGCTTGATGCCGATGCGATCGCCGCTAATTTCACGGATGATGGCAAATTCCGATTCAGTAATCAATTGCTGCCCATGATATGGGTGCGCCGCCTGCTTTAGTTTACACAGGTGAACATCCTGATGAAGTTCTAAAGCTGGCTTACTTAGGTGAACCAGTGCTACTAGAACAATATCTCCAGCAAATTTTTCAGTTTACTCCTGACGTGCTAGCACAGGGTAGTTTATGGTGGTGGACATTCTGAACCTTTTGCTAAACAAAACATTCAAACGCCCATTTTGGCTCGATGGAGATAAAAGTATGGGCGATCGGGTTAGAACGATGCTGGAAAGCGTTGCAACCCATGTTCAAGGGGGTGCGCTAGAAAACTGCGGACATTTTATTCCTGATGAGTGCCCTGATCAGTTGGTTGACCAATTATTGAATTTCTTTGCAAAGCAGCCGTAAGAACGTCAGCCAACAACTCATTTGACATCAGGGCATTCGAGCCTCTCAACTAACTTTGATTTCAGGGTATGAGTATAAAACACTCGGTTGCTTCTCCAGTTCTTGACACCATCCCATCTCCTTACACTGCTCACATTGGCATTGATTGGGCTGACTAGAAGCACGATATTTGCTTGTATGATCCAATCACCCCACACTTTGAGTTCTCCGTTATCGGCTCTCAGCCAGAAGCGATCGAGGCTTGGGTTGAAGGATTAAGGAAACGATTCCCTCAATAGGCGATCGCCCTCTGCACAGAACAAAAACGGGGAACGTTGATTTATGCGTTGTGCAAGTACGAGTTTCTGGTGATTTATCCATGGCAAAGCCTATTAAAAAGCCTATTAATCTGCTTTTGCATTTTGGCAATGGGATTTGGCCTATGGACTGCTAACCAGATCGGTCACCTTATCTAGTGTTGGTCGTTCTGATGAGGGAACCACCAATGGATCGTAGCCAAGCTGCTGCGTAATTCGTTCTCTCGCCAAGAGGCGGTACTCCCAAAAGTGTTCTCCAGCCGCACATAGCCCCAGATAAAGGCTAAGAAACTCTGGTTTCGTCCTTGATATGATCCACAGTTGGTGCCAAAATTGAGCGCGCAATTCCTTCATTCGAATTCCTTGCTTCCAAATTAATCGACTGATAAGTCGGGCAGCTTTCCCTAGCGAAAAATATATTTTCTGTTCTGAATAAGGATTGAGTGTGATGTTGAGGCAGTGCTGTAGACAACGTTTGAGGTAAGCAGAAGGCTCATACATAGTCCATAATGCCTCAACATACTCATGGGCAATGTCATGGAGTGGACGAGTTGGCACAAAGTTCATCAGGGTATTTTGATCCCCACATCCCCCATCAGCATTCTCTAAGAGACGCTGCTCCTTTTCAAGACGATTCCACAAAGCAGTGTTTGGCGGAGCCTGCAAAATCCCTAACATGGGTTGGGGAATGGAAGTTTCTTCTACAAATGCCTGAATTCGTTGTCCAGCGCCTGATCGTTCTCCATCAAAGCCAATAATAAACCCTGCATAAATCATTAACCCAGCCTGGTTAATCTTGCGACAAGCATCGGTCAGCGGATTACGAGTGTTCTGTTGCTTACCTGTTACCTGGAGGCTATCTTGATCTGGGGTTTCAATTCCCAGGAATACACCATAAAAACCAGCTTGAGCCATTAAATCTAGCAATTCCGGATCTTCAGCTAAGTTAACCGAGGCTTCTGTAAAAAAGGTAAAAGGATAATTGCGTTCCTGCATCCAAGGAATAAGAACTCGCAAGAATCGTTTCACATTACGCTGATTTCCAATGAAATTGTCATCCACGATGAAAATAGACCTTCGCCAACCCAAATCGTAAAGAGTCTGTAACTCTGCCAGAGTCTGGTCGAGATCCTTGGTACGGGGTTTACGACCATAAAGCGTGATAATGTCACAGAATTCGCAGTTAAACGGACAACCGCGAGAAAATTGGATCGCCATCATCAGGTAATCATCTCGCTTCAGCAAATCAAAGCGAGGCGCGGGACTGAGGGTGACATCTGGCTTTTCAGTGGCTCGGAAAATCCCCCGCTCATGTCCTTCAGCAATCGCATTGAGAAATTGAGGTACTGTGAGTTCTCCTTCATCCAAGATCAAATAATGAGCACCTGAATCAAGGGCATGTTCAGGAAGTGACGTGGGATAAGGGCCACCCACAGCTACTTTTTTTCCAAGTTTTACTGCTTTACGGATCAGATGATGAAAGTCTTCCCGCTGGACTATCATTGCTGAAAGGATAATGATGTCGCACCATTCCCAATCAGCTTCTGTTTCAAAGTTAACGTTGCGATCATAAAACCGAATTTCCCAATTCCTAGGCAACAGAGCCGCTACTGTAATGATCCCTAAAGGTGGGATAAAGGCTTTGAGATCAGCCATTTCCATAAACCGATCAAAGGACCAGAAGGTTTTAGGAAAGAGAGGATAGAGTAATAATGCCTTCATCATGTTTCCCTCAAACACACATATAAACAGTTGTTTGTATACGAAAGAGATAATTCAATCCAGTAGTGACTCTAAATTCAATCCATTTATTGAGGTAACCATAATTAAAGTCAGCAGGCATACCCGTTAGGGCATAACTTCAGCGACCTATCATAGATGTCTCTTATACTCAATTTGCGGAAAACTTAACACTTGGGATCATGTTGTTTAATCACATAGTGTCTTACCTCACGCGATGTGCAACTTCTTTTCAGCCCTTCTGCAGTGGGCATTGTACATCTGCAAACTATAGGGATGAGAATGTCCTGGTCTCAAAAGCCTGAATTAAAGGACTTTACAAAACTTAAGTTGCACATGGCGTCACCTCTCAATCGCGGAGCCTGAAAGCCTCATGATTTTGTGGCGAGTTCTCAATAATCTTGAATTTACTTGTTATTAGGCTGAACATTTCTACATATCCATCCCATGTAGGATGATGGTCAAGGAATCAGAGGGTAAAACGATCAGATTCACCAGACCGCGGGTCTCCTGCCAGAACCGATCGCCCTCCCTGCTCAAAATTATCCTCAATCCATACCTTGAGGGATCCTTCCCCTCTGTTTTACTCAGGATTCATGGGATTGTCAGCTCCCACCATGCGATCGCTCCCCATCTCATGACAATGGTCATGCCTGAACCTGCGATTACACCATCTGTAATGCCATTGCAAGTCAATACAATGCCATTGTGACCCGATGCAATGCCATTGCAAGTCAATACAATACGATTGCGACCCCATACAATGCCATTGCAAGTCAATACAATGCCATTGTGACCCCATACAATCCGATTGCAAGTCGATACAATGCCATTGCGAGTCAATACAATGCGATTGCGACCCGTTACAATGCTATCTAGCTCAGACGGCGCAGCTCAAACCCTCAGAGGGTTAAGGTTTAGAGCGATCGCATCCTGTGAGCCGCAGAGATGAGCTATTGGCAGTCGCGATCAGGTGACGCATTTAATCAACGAGTTTTACGTCAAACAGATAACGAACGACCGTGCCAAGTTCACCCCGATTATCCCTGCTCCATTTGCGGTGGGTAAATAT
>DATNOY010000858.1:0-2774 GCA_036703495.1 Coleofasciculaceae cyanobacterium | reverse complement strand
AGATGGTGGGCTTGCTGAATGGCTTTGGCGGCGCTGCCTCAGCCCTGGTCGCCGTTGGCGAATACTGGCGCTATATGCAGCAGGCGGATGCGATTCCTCTAAGCGAAACGGTAACAATCGTCCTGAGTGTTTTGATTGGCGGCATTACCTTCACGGGCAGCTTGCTGGCATTTGTCAAACTTCAGGGATTGATTACAGGTCAGCCAATCACCTTTGGATTGCAGCAGCCGTTCAACATTTCACTGTTGATCACATTTGTTGCAGGCAGCGGACTGCTGATTGCCGACCCCCACAACTCCGAAATTTTCTTGGGGCTGATTGGCATTTCGCTGGTGCTGGGGGTTCTGTTTGTTTTGCCGATTGGTGGGGCAGATACGCCGGTGGTAATCTCGTTGCTCAACTCCTTTTCGGGCTTGGCCGCCAGCGCGGCTGGGTTTGTGTTGTCCAACAACATGCTGATCATTTCGGGCGCACTGGTCGGCTCATCGGGGATCATCCTGACCCAGATTATGTGTAAGGCCATGAACCGCTCCATAACGAATGTGCTATTCAGTGCGTTTGGTTCCGCTAAAACCTTTGAAGATTCGACCGGAGAGGGTTCGCAAGATCGGACGCTGCACACGATCGATACTGAGGAAGGGGCGATGATGCTGGGCTACGCTCGCTCGGTGGTGATTGTACCGGGCTACGGGATGGCGGTGGCTCAAGCCCAACATGCAGTGCGCGAACTGGCCGATCAGCTAGAGCGGTTGGGTGTGGATGTGAAATACGCCATTCATCCAGTAGCCGGTCGGATGCCGGGACACATGAATGTCTTGCTGGCAGAGGCCAATGTGCCTTACCCCCAGCTTTATGACATGGAAGACATCAACCCAGAGTTCGATCGCGTGGATGTGGCGTTGGTGATTGGTGCAAACGATGTGGTGAATCCCGCTGCCCGCACGAATCAAAGCAGCCCGATTTATGGCATGCCGATTCTAGAGGTTGATAAGGCCCAACATACGATCGTGGTCAAACGGGGAATGAACGCCGGTTTCTCTGGCGTTGAGAATGAACTGTTTTACAAAGACAAAACCATGATGCTCTTTGGCGGCGCTAAAGATGTGGTAGCCCATCTGGTGACGGCGGTGAAAGAACTCAACTAGAAGAGTTTCATAAAAGCCGGTTGAAAGGTGACAAAAAGCATGCGAGGGTGAATGAAGTTCGCCTTCGCATGCTTTTTGCTGTATTATCCCAACTTTCTGAACACATCCTCTGCCTTAAAAATGCCTATTACCTCAGCAATGAAGCCCTGGGGATTTAGGTATTCTTAAATATTGCTGGAGTCATAAGACCCCTATTAAACTTCTTCAACCTTTTCAAACAGATCCAGCCGATACTGGTCTGCTCTCCAGCCTGTGAGATGGCGCAGTGGCGGGATCAATCCTAGAAACGATTCATGCACTTCGTCACCGCTGAGGGGATAATCTTTAGCGTATAAAGTCCAATGCACTAACAGCAGATGCCCACCCAATTCTAAATGATTGAGGATTTTTGATTGGGCTGTGTGGAGATCTTCCCAGGACAAATAATATCCAACTTCTGAAACTAAAATCAGATCAAACTGTTCCTCAGGGAACTGCTCAGGAATTTGCATGATCTGAAACCGGACTTGAGCAAGAGACTGGCATCGCTCGATCGCTTTTGCTTGAGCGATCTGAGAGACATCTACCGACAGCAATGCATCACAGCGATCGGCTAATTTTTCGGTCAAAACGCCAATAGAGCCGCCGATCTCAAAAGCAGAACGGTAGCGCGGTTTAGGCAGCGCTGCAACGGTTGCTGCATACTTATTGGCTTCATATTCGCTGGTTTCAAATCCCCAGGGATCGGGGTTGTCGGTGTAGATCTTTTCAAAATAGCTAGGAGGCAAAGAGCCAGATGGAGACGCAGTCATAGGTGTTCTTCCGGTGTCAGGTTTTCTAAATACACTTCCCAAGGCTGGGCAAAGTTGTTCAACATGTCAGCAGTCAGCCTAAATCCCTGAGGATCATCGTTAATCAGATCGCTAATTTGAGAACGGTAAGCAGCGATCGCCTGTTGTTTAAGGGGTAATACTGATTGGATATCAAGTCTCCAGGCTGATAGGGCCGCTGTAGGCAATCCTGCTCCGCGTTGCGATACATCCCAATCCCAAATCGGGTATTCAATCAGTCTGGGGTTAGCTTGCAGTCTGGGGTTAGCTTGCGCTCTCAAAGCTGCTTTGAGGATCTGCCAGCTAGCCCGATGATCGGCATGGGGATCATGTCGCCAGGGTAAGAAAATGATCTGTGGCGCGATCGCCTTCAGATACCCCTGACAGGATGCGACGGCTGCGTTAAATCCGGGTGCGGTAGGCATCGGCACTGCCCCATCCTGTAACCCTAAAAAAGTAATGGCTTTGGGGTTTACGCCTAGTAACTCCATAGCCGATCGCGTTTCTGATTCCCGCAGCGATCGCAAAGCAGGGGCTGGATATTGGCGAGAATTGGGATGCGATCGCGTCCCATCGCTGATCACCAGGATAAACACCTGACATCCCTGGGAGCTGAGTAGCGCAATGGCTCCACCGCAGCCTAAACACTCATCATCCGGGTGAGGCGCAACGACTAGAACTGAGTCGGTGGTTAGCGTAGCAATCGATCGCAGCGGCAGGGCAGTTGGATCTGCCAGCAAGGAAAGCTCAGCCATGTTGCAGTTTCCAGAGATCATGAGCAGGCAGAGTGTGGCTCAGCGCAAACTTGCCAACATCGGCT
>DATNOY010000857.1:0-5982 GCA_036703495.1 Coleofasciculaceae cyanobacterium | reverse complement strand
GATATCGCCCTCCTCAATCCGTCCTGAGAGAACCCAGAAGGGATGTGGAGACGGTACGATCCCTGCTCACAACTCATTTTGGACAAGCGATCGCTCACCCAAAACTTTCCAAAGATGAAGAAGATGTAGAGGTCACCATAGAATTTCCAGAAATCCCCTAAAGACTCTGTAATAAGTACAGGGACGAAGTCTATAGGTCAGATACTATACATGCTATTGATAATTCATTTGGGCTGGCTACAGTTAAACGCCACCTGCAAAATTGAGTGCTCCATCAATATTCTCTAGAAGGTTCGCAAGCAACAGGATGAGACTTTTAGTCGTAGATGACGATACTGTTTTTGCAGAACTCGTCGCAAAATCTTTAATTCGCCAAAATTATGCCGTGGATGTTGCCATAGATGGTCAAATTGCCTGGGAAATGGTGCAATCTCAGGTTTATGACCTGATTGTGCTAGACGTTATGCTGCCTAAGCTAGATGGTGTCAGCCTTTGTCAACGGCTACGCCAGCAAGGGCATGCTGTCCCCATCCTGTTACTGACGGCACGGAGCAGCAGTAATGACAAGGTAGCGGGTTTAGATGCTGGAGCGGATGACTACCTGATCAAACCGCTGGATTGGCAAGAATTCTTAGCCCGAGTTCGCGCCTTGCTACGTCGAGAAGTAGCTTTGACCCCTTCGGTGTTGACTTGGGGAACGCTGAGCTTAAATCCTAAAACCTGTGAGGTGCATTATGCTGGCAAGCTACTGCCCCTTAGACCCAGGGAATATAAGCTATTAGAACTGCTGTTACGGAACCCCAATCGGGTGTTTAGCTGTGGGGCTATCCTAGAGCATCTGTGGTCGTTTGAGGATCAGCCATCAGACGATACTGTCCGAGCCCATATTAAAGGTTTGCGGCAGAAATTGAGATCGGTAGGCGCAGAAGACTTGATTGAGACCGTCTATGGTTTAGGCTATCGGCTGAAGCCTATTGAAGAACTCTCGGTCGGGGAAGAACCCTGTGAGGCTCAACCTGTCTCCCGCTCTGATCGAACGGATGAGCTACAGCAGGCTTTGGCAGTGGCTTGGCAGGAGGTTAAACCTGAAATGTTAGAGCGGGTTGCTTTCCTGGAAACAGTGGCCCATAGTATTCCCGGAAAAGTGATAGAACCCCAACTCAGGCAAAAGGCGATCGCAGAAGCCCACAAGCTTAGCGGTACGGTTGGATCCTATGGCTTCAGGCTGGGTTCTCAACTCGCCTATCAAATTGAAGCCCTCTTGCAAAGCGATCAGTCTTTCAATTCGGTTGAGGTTGCGGCTTTGCAAGAGCGAGTCACCGCACTGCGCCAAGCATTATCAGTCTCACCCAGGATCGCTCAGAAAGCACCAGCCCATCTTCAATCTTTTTTCCGTCCTCCCAGTACTCTAGACTCTGCCCAGATTCTGGCAGTCGATGATGATCCACAAATTTTTAAGATCTTGAGCCGGGTATTAAAACCTTGGGGATTGAACCTCACCAGTGCGCTGGATGCTCGTCAATTTTGGGAGTGTTTAGAAACTACACCTCCCCATCTGCTGCTGTTGGATGTTGAAATGCCTGAAGTCAACGGATTAAAACTTTGTGAACAAGTCCGGAACGATCCGCGCTGGGCGCGTTTACCCATCGTATTTTTAACGGCTCACACCGATACTGAAACGGTGCAAAAAGTATTTATGGCAGGAGCAGATGATTTTGTCACAAAACCCATCGTTGTTCCAGAACTGATCAATTGCCTGATTAATCGCATTGAGCACCACCGCCTCTGGCAAAAACTAGCTGAACAAGATGGATTGACGCAACTCATGACTCACCACAAGTTCACACAAGAACTCTGCCAATTTCTCCAGACTGCCGAGCAGCAACAGCAATCTGTGGCTTTGATACTTCTGAAGATCAATCAGCTGAAATCTATCAATTATCAATATGGGCACCAAGTCGGCGATGACGTTTTGAGACGGGTGGCAGCGCTGCTGAATCAGCAGATGGGATCAGAAGACCTGATTGCCCGCTGGAGTGGCAATAAGTTTGCGATCGCCAAGTATGGTGCTACTCACAGCCAAGCAATGCATTCATTGTCCAACGTTATCGAAACGCTCAGTGAACCTGGATTAATCTCTTTACATCATCATCCGCTGACGCTCACAGTGACGACAGGATTAGCCCAATATCCGGAGAACGGTAAAGATGTTCAGACTCTTTATCAGATAGCAGAGGGCTGTCTGGCACAATCCCCCTTTTAATCAAGGGATGAAAATTTACATCCTGCCCAGCGTTTGACAATTGACAATAGACCAGCTAAGACACCCAGCTTCGATTCCTTGCTCATGCCTTCTTCCTGTAATCACACCATCCCTTCATCCAGTCCAATCCCAGAACCATTGACTTCGCCCGAACCAAACTCAGTATCCCTCTATTGCAGTTTAGATGCAGCCGGCGTGATCCAAGGGATAAATTCCCTAGCAGCAGAGAACTTGGGGTATCCCATTGAAACGCTACTCCAAAGCCCTGTTTGGGGTTTATTTCATCCAGAAGATCAGCCCAGGCTGCAAGCCGCTTTTATGACTCTGGCTCACCCAATAAACCCGCTCAAGGATCAGGTTCGCCTCCTCAAAGCCGATGGACATCCCGTACCGGTTAAAATCACCGTTCAAGCTTTTCAAGGAATGGATCAGCATACAGCCTTTTTATTGACGGCTGAAGGGATGCCGGAACAGATGGAAATTGCCTTACGGCAAAGTGAGGAAAGGTATCGCCGCATAGTTGAAACCTCCAATGAGGGCATCTGGGAGATTGATGCCCAGAACAATACCAGTTATGTGAATGCTCGCATGGCTGAGATGCTGGGCTATCGCGCCGAAGAAATGCTCGGCCGATCGCTGTTTGCCTTTATGGATGAAGCAGGTAGAGCGATCGCCACCACTAATATAGAACGCCGAAAACAGGGCATTACCGAACAACATGACTTTAAATTCTGTCGCAAAGATGGTTCTGAGATTTGGGTAATCCTCTCTACATCTCCTATTCTGGATGACGCTGGACAGTATGCAGGCGCGATTGCAACCGTCATGGATATCACCGATCGCAAGCAAGCCGAAGCAGAACTGCGGCAGAGTGAAGAACGGTGGCAGCTCGCCATTCAGGGAAGTCATGATGGCATTTGGGATCTGAATATTCAAACCAAGGAAATCTTTTTTTCAGATCGGTGTGCCACCATACTAGGATATGAAGTTCAAGAACTCGGGAATTTCTATCAAACCTGGATTAGCCACATTCACCCCGATGACGTTGAGCGAGTACTGGCAACCCATCAATCCCATCTCGATCAACAGATCCCCTTTTATTTAGTTGAATATCGCGTGCGCTGCAAAGATGGGAGCTACAAATGGATTTTGGATCGGGGGCAAGCCATCTGGGATCAGCAAGGCAACCCCGTACGGATAGCTGGTTCTCAAACAGATATCAGCGATCGCAAACGAGCCGAGCTAGAGCTAAAATCTCTCAGCACTCGACTGAACCATCTCCTCACCACAACGCCAGCCGTCATTTTTAGCTGCCAGCCCAATGGCAACTTTGGAGCAACTTATATTAGCGAGAACGTGATTAACGTTCTAGGATATCCACCCCAGCAGTTTTTAGAAAACTCTAGCTTTTGGATCAATCATATTCATCCAGAAGATCGCGATCGGGTATTAGCAGAAATCACTCAACCATTTACAAACCAGGCTCACAGCCATGAGTTTCGCTTTCTTCATGCCAACGGGCATTATTGTTGGCTCTACGAACAGTTGAATCTGATCAAAGATGAAGCTGACCATGCCATTGAAATTGTCGGATATCTAATTGACATTAGCGATCGTAAGCAAGCCGAAGCAGCTTTACGCCAAAGTGAAGCAAGATTCCGTACCATTTTTGAAAATACAGCGATCGGCATTATGGTATTGACCCCACCTGATTGCAAAATGAAGCAATCGAATCCAGCGTTTCAACGCATGCTGGGATATAGTGCCGAAGAGCTAACAGATATGGGCTTTGCTGATTTTACCCATGCCGGTGATTTAGAGATTGAACGCCAGTTAATTCAGCAAGTTGTTGCAGAGAAGCGAGAGACTTATACCCTCGAAAAGCGATACATCTGCAAAAATGGGCAAACGATTTGGATTAACTTGATTGCATCCATATTGTGGGATGCAGATCAGCAGATGCGGATGACCATTGTGATGGTTGAAGATATCAACGATCGCAAACAGGCAGAGATGGCATTGCGACAGCAAGCGCAGCAAGCCCAGGCGCACAATCGGGTGGTGCAAGCAATTCGGCAGTCTCTAGACCTCAATACCATTTTTTCAACCGCTGTTTTTGAGATTGGCTCCTTGCTGCAAGCAATCCAGGTTGATATTGTGCAGTATCTCCCGGAACGTCAGGTCTGGCTAACGGTGGCAGATCATATCCAAGACTCCAGCCGTCCCAGTACCGTGGGACTAGAAGTCCCCGATGACCATAACCCACTAGTAGACCGCTTAAAACGGCTAGAGGTCGTTCAAGTTGCTGCTGGAGAAGACAAGGTTAACCAGCAAAACGAGGTTAACCAGCAACCTGCTCAACCCTCTCCTGGCGTTTGGCTGCTCATTCCTTTACAAGTAGACCAGCAACTCTGGGGATACCTGAGATTAAAAACGCTTTCATCTCCCTGGCAAGCTTTTGATGTGAAACTGGCGCTGGATATAGCCGACCAGCTGGCGATCGCCCTGCAGCAGGCTAACTTATACCGCCAGTTGCAGACTGAACTCGCTGAACGCCAGCAAGCCGAAGCAGCCTTGCGCGATAGTGAAGCTCGCTTTCGTAAAATCTTTGCTGATGCCCCAATCGGCATGGCGATTATCACCTTAGACGGGCAGATCACTCAGGTAAATCAGTCCTTATGCCAAATGCTGAACTACAGCGAACCAGAACTCACCGCGCTAGTTTTTCACGATGTCCTGCATCCAGGCGATCGAGAAGAGTATCTCCTGCTGAATCAACAGCTCCTCAATCAAGAAATTGCTCAGTACAAATTAGAAAAGCGACTTTTAAGGCGAAACGGAGAAATAGTTTGGGTAAGCCTGATTGCGGCTTTGCTCCAGGAACCTTATGGCGATACAATTTATACGTTAGGAATGTTTGAAAACATTACGGAAAGACGTACCGTAGAACAGATGAAAGATAATTTTGTCTCCATCGTTAGCCACGAACTTCGCACCCCTCTTACATCCATTTGTGGTTCCTTAGGGTTACTGGCAACGGGACAATTGGGTACTTTGACTTCAGCAGGGCAGGAAATATTGAGCATTGCCATCTCTGAATCAAAACGCTTGGTGCGCTTAGTCAGCGATATTCTAGATCTAGAACGCTTGAAATCAGGACATATTTCTCTGGTTAAAGAGCCTTGTCCCATCCCCGATTTACTGGCTCGATGCGTTGATAGCGCTCGATTGTTTGCGCATCAAGCAGGCATCAACATAGAAATTTTGACCGTTCCAGAAGTAGTTTGGGTTGATGGCGATCGCATCATCCAAGCCATGACCAATCTGCTGAATAATGCCATAAAATTCTCTGCATCTGGCACTACGGTCTGGATCACGGCTCAGCGCTTGCCCGAAGCAACAGAACGTCCAGACCATTCCGCATCACCCCTCATTCTGATTGAAGTAAAGGATCAGGGACGCGGCATTCCACCTGAAAAACTTCAAATTATTTTTGAGCCATTTGAACAAGTAGAGGCGGCAGACTTTCGTCATCAAAATGGCAGCGGATTAGGGCTAGCGATTTGCCAAAATATTATTCAAGCCCATGGCGGACAAATCTGGGCAACTAGCACCTTAGGAAAAGGCAGCAGCTTCTTTTTTACACTGCCTCTTCCCCTCCTAGAAGATGCCCTTTAAATTTGACTTAATCGGAAATAAGGTTTTCGGTTTGGAAATTG
>DATNOY010000856.1:0-4936 GCA_036703495.1 Coleofasciculaceae cyanobacterium | reverse complement strand
CTAGTTAGATTGCTCGTTTCCTCCATCTCCCCTTCTCTCGCCTCCAGCATTGGTCAGGGGAGTGTCGTCAACTCGCACGCATTCTTCCCGACGCTCACCCGAAGCGGGTAGAGCGCGGGGCTGCTGCTGCTGCTGCTTTAGCTCAAACCATGTGGAATTCAGTCCATTGGGCTAGCGGCACAGCGTTCTCACCGGCTTTGTCTCAATAGGGCGATCGCCCATAGCAGTCCTCATCAAGACTCATCCAGATGAGATGGGGTGCAGGATCTCCTGGCTGCACAGCCACACACCTGTCCTCATCTGAGTGCATTGCCCTATAAAAACGAGCGAGGGTAATGCTACCCTCGCTCGCAGTCTTAAACCTGAAAGGTCAAATTTAAAGTTGGTCAAGTTGAGATTTCAAAGCTTCTAACTCGGCATCCACAGCTGCATCTTTAGGCGCATTTGTGGCTGGAGCAGTGGTGGGTTGGGACTGGGGAAGCTGTGCTGGATTGGCAGGAGTACCCCCCAATAGCTGAGCTTTCATGGCAGCTAGCTCATCATCGACATTGCTGCCGGACTCTAGCTGAGCAAACTGGCTTTCCAAATCTGCACCTGCTAACTCTGCAACTGCCTGAGAACGGGCTTCCATTTGCAGCACTTTATCTTCCATGCGTTCAAAGGCGGACATGGCACTACCGGTTCCCAGACTGCCCACCGTCTTCTGCAGTTGCTCATTGGCTTTGGCAGCTTGGGCTCTAGCCTTAAGCATGTCTTTCTTGGTTTTGGCTTCAGAAATTTTGCCTTCCAGAGCCACCAAATTACGCTTGAGCGTATCTACCGTGGCACTTTGCTGATCGAGCTGTGTTTTAAGAGCCGCAGCGGTTTCTGCTTGCACTTTTTTGCGGTTGAGAGCTTCCCGCGCTAAGTTCTCATCATTTTTTTGCAGAGCCAGACGAGCCCTTTGCTCCCAATTGGTGGCTTCAGATTGCGCCTGGTTTTGCTGCTGTTGCATCCGCTTTTGACTGGCGATCGCAGTTGCGACTGCCTGACGCAACTGCACCAGGTCTTCCTGCATATCAATAATGGCCTGGTCGAGAATCTTTTCCGGATCTTCGGCAGAACTGACGGCAGCATTGAGGTTTGCCCGAACGACCCGGCTCACACGGTCAAATAGTCCCATGACTCTGTTTTTCCTTTCGGCGTGTACGGTATGTAGCCAGAAATTTGCAGGAATCTCTTAGCCTATTCAGTCTTGATCCTATAACGGGTCAATGTTGGCTGAATTAAGTAACTCCTGCCTGAGTAACTCCTGCCATTGTCTTAACATATGTCTAGTGCCAACTTCTAGAAACCAGACGTTAAGGTTTGAGTGTTGCAGCTAGTTTCACCTTTCATTCTATTGAAGGGAAAGAGAATCGGGGAGAGCGGATAGCCCCAGGTAAGGCCCGAAGAACTCTATGGAAATGCAAGCAGTCTTTGATCGCCGCAAGCGATATCGTTATTCGCTGTCCCGCCAATGGGAAGAGGATGGCGATCGCATTGCCTTTATTATGCTGAACCCCAGCACTGCAGATGATCAGAACAACGATCCCACGATTCGCCGCTGCATCCGTTTTGCCCAAGCTTGGGGCTATGGCTCGCTAGAGGTCGTCAATTTGTTTGCGCTGCGGGCGACGCATCCGCAGCAGTTGCGGCAAGTGGAGGATCCGGTTGGGGTAGAGTGCGATCGCTATATTCTCCAAGCCGTGCGAGCGGCTGAGTCTACCGTCATTGCTTGGGGAAACTGGGGTAGGTTGCAAAACCGCGATCGGGCGGTCTTGGCTTTGCTGAGTAGCGCCAACGTGCACTGCTTGGGAGTGAACCAATCGGGTCAGCCTCGCCATCCCCTTTACCTGAAAGCGACAGCTCAGCCGGTGCAATTCACTGATATGTACCTCGACGTCATTAAAAACCAGATCTAAAACCCTGTGCCGTCCGCTGCAAGGGCGGCACGGAGTTTTAAGGTTTTATGTTTAATGATGGCTATCTACTGAATTCAATTAAATCAGCTGATTCAATTGCACCACCCAATCGCGGATCAGCGGATTGACCTGATCGGGCACTTCATCATGGGGACAGTGCCCTGCCTGCAGATAATATTCCGTCAGCTGCGGATAATACTGCCGAAATAAGCCGCCTCGCGATCGCCCATTCATCCAAGGATCGCCTTCTCCCCAAATCATCAAGAGCGGACAGGTCATTTGGCTGAGCAGCACATCATTCTTTTCACCCTGCGGAGATTTGAATACGGCTGCAAAAACGGTGGGGGCTCCCGAATCACAGGACGGACGGTAGATATCCTCCACCAGTTCATCCGTTACTGCACTCTGATCCAGGTAGACCTTCTCTAGAGTCTTGCGAATCAGCGATTTTTGCCGAACGTACTGGAACAGTAACCAGCTAGGGACAGGCTGGAGCAGAAGCGATCGCGCCATTTCAAACACCGCTTTGCGAAACGGATTGACCTCTGACGCAGGAGTTGCAGTAGTAAAGGAGCCGGCACAATTAAGCAAAATTAGTCCCCGCGCCGATTCGGGGCGTTGGGCTGCCACACAGAGGGACGCATAGCCCCCTAGTGAGTTGCCCGCCAGCACCACAGGTTGACCCACGACCTCCGTAATAAATTCATGCAGTTGATCGCGCCATAGGTCACCGCCATAGACCACATCTGCCTTGGTCGATCGCCCGAAACCCAATAGATCAATGGCCCAAACTTCAAAATCTTGACTCAATCCAGCAATATTTTTCTTCCAGTGGTCGGTGGAAGCTCCAAAGCCGTGAACTAACAAAAGCGGGGGGCGATCGCTGCGCTGTTCGCCTGCTTTAACGTAATAGATGGAATGTCCACGCCAGGACCAGTAGGCCCCAGTGGGGGATGCGATCGCGGTTTGCATAGCCAAAGCTTTGTAAAGTGATTTTGTAAAGTAATGTTAATCATTTTAGCGCAACGGGAGATTCGGCTTTTTTGAGGGATAGAGTGCTCTGTTGATCACTCTTCTGTCTACCCATGCTCTCTCAATCTTCTAAGAGCCCCAACCGAGCGATGCGTCCGTCCCGTAAGAATTTGTGGTTTGAGCGAGTCATGGCGCTCATCGCTTTACTCAACTTAATTTTGGTACTGTTTGATCTCAGCTACATTCCTTGGCGAGATCTGTATCTGCAGCAGTTTCCCCACTTTACAGCTTGGTATGGCAGCCAATTTAAAGGGATTGAGCCACACCGCTCTACAGAAGTCTATCTCCAGAAAGTTGAGGAGTTAGAGAATCAGGTGGCAAACACAGGACTGCAATCGCCTCAGGCTGACCAACGCCTGGCAGAGTTGCGGTTGCTCAGCATCGAAATGGTTGATGAAAATCCCTTTGAGGGAGCCAATAAGTCGGGCACTTTGGAGCGGTTGAAGCGGCGGATGCGCGATCGCACAGGTCTGTCTTCTTCTAAGCAAGCCTTTGAGCTGTTTTGGAGCGCTAAATACCTGACTCAAAAGGGCTGGCTCAATGAGATTAACTTCTTCAAAAGCCGTATTGCTCCGTTGATTGCTACTAACTACTATCGAGGCATTGCTGACAATGGTGAGCCGATCGATCGATTCTGGCAAATTGATTTAGGCTTTATTAGCCTGTTTGCTATAGAGCTGTTGGCCCGCACCTTTTATCTCAACCGTCGCTACAAGGGCACTACCTGGCTCGATACGCTGGTTTGGCGATGGTATGACCTGCTGTTATTGCTGCCTTTCTGGCGTTGGCTGCGCATCATTCCTGTGACTATTCGGCTCAACCAAGCCAGGCTAATCAACTTAGATCCGCTCAATAATACTGTGGTGCATAGCGTTGCTTCTACTTTTGCAGTCGAGCTGACGGAAGTCGTGGTACTGCGAATGATGGATCAAGCTCAGGAATTGCTGCGACGTGGCGAGATTGCCCGCTGGCTGGTTCATCCCCAGGGTGGCAAGCAGTATATTGACTTGACTGGAGTCAATGAAGGAGAAGCGATCGCCAAACGTCTTACGACCATCCTGGTCGATCAAGTCTTACCTCACGTTAAGCCTGAAGTAGACGCTCTGATGCACCATATCCTCACCCAGGTGCTGAATAGTTCGCCAATTTATGCTGGACTGCAGCGCCTCCCCGGAGCGAGCCAGATGTCTCAGCAAATTACTCGGCAAATTGTCGCTGAAGCCTCTCAACAGTCTTATCAAGCGTTGAAATCGGGTCTGGAAGATGAGGTGGGAGCCCAACTCGTTGAGCAGCTCGTTGCTCAGTTTGGTAGCGTTTTGCAAACGGAAATTCAAAAAAATCGGGCGATCGAAGATATTCAAGTAATGGCGATCGCCTTGCTGGAAGAAATCAAATTCAACTACGTTAGACAAATTAAACAAGAAGATCTGGAAGAGTTAAAAGCACGAACTAGCCAGCTGTATGAAATTACCCAAATTAACCGGCGATAAACTGAGTAACCTGTCTGTAACAATCGGATCGTCTAAATTAACTTGAAGATTGTGAGGCTAACGGGCGCAACGTTTTGTGAACCTTCGTAAGGATGCAACATTTAGCAAATTGTCCGCTCAGGCAACTGAAAACTGTCGCCATAACGCGGTTCTCGGACCTTGCTCGGTATGCCAATGCTTGTTCAACAATTGCCAAAACTTTCTGACGCCATCCAAAATTGTTACGCTAAACTTGTGACTAGTGAGGACAACCCGTGTCCTTACTTTTTGTTAGGACATCATTCCGTATTGGAAGTGGGTCGGTACCCACTTTTTTTAGTTTTAGGTGTCCTGATTGCACAGTTCTGGACGTTGTTTTGTCCACCTTTTCTAGACTTTTATGACTCATCCACTCATTCCACAAATCATTGACTTAGCCACTCCGGTTGCGGCAATGCTTGAACTTGATGTGGTGGGGGCTGTATTTCAAAC
>DATNOY010000855.1:0-3536 GCA_036703495.1 Coleofasciculaceae cyanobacterium | reverse complement strand
CGGGCAATTAGGGCCAGGAGAACCAACGTTCCTAGAATGACCGCAATATCTGCCAGTCCAAAGGGGAATCGCCGTAGAGCTTCAGGAGAGGGAAACGTTCGCTTGAGCATATCGCTAGTTTCAAGGGTGGGAAGGACAGATTATTTTTGCAAGGGGTACCTGCAAAAATAATCTGGTTTTATTGGGGTGCAAAGGCTGAGGTCACGATATCGAGTGTTCAAGGCACTTGCACCCCTTAGGATAGGGCATCCTCGCCTGTCCATATCGTCAGATTTTCACCCTATCATCCGATGTTCAGGGGGCAGACCTAGGGCTATGCGCTAACCGCTGAAGGGTTGTTCCTCAATCCGACGGCAGGCTTCAGCAACACAGGTGCGGAGTTGGGCCAACCGCTCGGCAAAGCGCTGGAGTTGGTCAGATGGGGCAGATTGGGCTAAATTCTGAAGCTGGTCAGGGTCTTGCTCCAGGTCATATAGCTCCCGTTCTCCGGTTTCATATTCCACATAGGTGTATCGCTGTGTCCGTAGTCCTTGGTAGGCTGGAATCACAGATTTACCAGCTTTGTGGGGCGGAGTCACTAAAATCTCTGGCACAGGTTCTTCGCGGAATTGATCTCGATCCGGCGGTTCCAGCGTCCGGTCATTCAGGTTGCGGTTGCGGGTTTCTGGATCCGCTTCTACCCAATGCCCCAGCAGATACACCTGCCGCCATGCGGAAGGCATTGTCCGGGTGGGCTGGAACAACGGCACGAGCGACCGCCCATCCACTGAGGCAGGAGGCTTGACTCCGGCTAAATCGGCAAAGGTCGGTGCTAGATCAACATTACCGCTGATTGCGGCTACGGTTTTACCGCGAGGCACCCCCGGACCCTTGACAACCAGCGGCAGGTGAATGTCTTCTTCGTAAGCCGTTTCTTTGCCAGAGTGGAGACGGTGCTGCCCCAGATGAAACCCATTATCGGAACTGAACACAATGTAGGTGTTGTCGAGTTGATTTGCGGCTTCTAGCGTTTCGTACAGATTAGCGATCGCCTCATCCACAGCTTGGAGGGACTGGATGCGGAGGCGATAGAATCGATCAATCCACTGAGCAGCTCGTGGTTTCAGCGGCGGTTTCTGTTGTATAAAGGCAGGTTTATCGCTCACGTCAGCCTCGTTAAACGCAGGCGTGCGAGGGGCTTTAGCGTCGGCAAACAGCATTTGATGGCGTGGAGCAGGCGTTGCTGGAAAGTGGGGGGCAACCACAGACAGAAATGCAAAAAAAGGAACTTGGTCTGCAATCGCCTTGAGCATGAACTCTTTGGTTTTATGCGCAAAGACATCTGTGCCGTAATCCGTCTCCCGCTGCTTAAATTTGCTGAGCTTACCGTTTTTATTGAGCGTATAGTTGAACTCTGAATACGGATCACCGGCGGATGGACTTGCCCACTCTGTCCATCCAGGCGGCACATATCTCAAACCCACCGTGTTGGGATACCCGTTCAGGTATTTACCAATCAAGGCGGTGCGATAGCCTTGGGCTTGGAGCCAGGTAGCCAGGGTTGATTGCTCACCGTTACGCTCATGAAACGTCTCAAAGCCACCGTTGGTACCGCCGTTGGTTAGCACATGCGTGTTGTGAGCATACTGACCGGATAACGTTGTGACTCGTGAAGGACAGCACAGCGACACATTAGCGAAGTATTGAGCAAAACTTACGCCTTGATCGATCAACAGGGATTTGAGCTTGGGCATCACCTCAAGTTCATGCAGGTCGAGGTCGTCTGTCAAAATAAACAGAATATTAGGCGGACGGTTGCTGCCGCTTGACTTGGCAGACGGGCTGAACAGCCCAGGTATTCCCAGTAGTCCTATTAGCAAGCCAGCACAAAGCAAGCCAATGGCAACGCGGGACAGAATAGAGTCCCTATGGGTCATATGTCCTCCTTTCGGACTTCCAGTCCAGCAAAATTTGGCGATATTGCATCGCATCATGCAGATATAGCTGGTTCATCTGCATGCTGGGCTTCTCCTGCCGCTGTCTAGTAGAGGGAAGACAACGGCCAGAGGTAGCCTGAATGCATCCTGATTGGGGACACCGCCATATCTTACTGCTTCACGAGAGTAAATTTTCGCTGGGAGCTGACAATCGGGTAGAGAGCCGGGTTGGGATGGCTCTATCTAAATCAAGTTCTAAATACAACATCAAGTTCTAAATACAACCGCTGGATCAACCCGGGTGGCTTTCTGAACTGCAACCAGCGTTGAACTCACACACATCAACACAGTGACCACAAAAATTTCAGCAGCCATGACAGGCGTGATCAAAATTAGCACGCCCTGCGTGGCAACTGTCCAGGCTCCCAGTCCATAGCACAGTGCCATTCCCGGCAAATAGCCTAGAACTGCCATCCACAGTGCCTGCTCTACAACGATGCCATAGGCAATCCAATCGGATGCACCCATAGCGCGAATGGTGCCAAATTCTCGCAAGTGATCGGATACGGAGGCGTAGAGGATCTGACTGACAATCACCACACCGACAATTCCTCCCACCGCTGCACCTAATCCTAAAATAAAGCCAATGCTGGTTAGCTTTTCCCAATATTGGCTTGTCTGGGCCGATAGCTCCGATCGCGTGTAGGCTACCGTATGGGGCAAAGCGGCTTCTAGTCTTTGCTTAAGCAGCTGTAGATCTTGCCCTGGCTGCGCTTTAATCAGGACATACGTAATAGAATCTGTGGGAGTTAAGGGCTTGAGGGTAGGGGGGCTAAGGTGGCTAGAAACCTCAGTAGGCAGAGCGTGGCTGTAGGCTTTGGCACTCTCTAGAGAAGTCAAAACAAAAGAACTTGAGGCACTGGATTGAATGCCTTGAGTTACATCGACCAGTCGCGCAGTCAGCGAACCTACTTTAGCTTGATCGCCCACCTGATTCATGCCCAAATCATCCAGGGCAGATTGATCCACGATGACGCTATACGGCTGCTGGAGATCTTGCAAACTTCCCTCAGTGGTGCCTGGAGACACTAACTGACTGTCAGGTTCCACCCCAATCGTCTCAGCGGTTGTAATCTGCCCTGAGGGCTTACGCCAAATCACCGTTTTAAGAATCATGGCTTCTGCTCGGGCGACGCCCTGCACCTTTTGAGCTTGGAGCAGCTGTTCATAGGAAATGGGTAACGTTAACTCAAAATTATTCATATCTTTTGAGGCTACCCACAGGTCGGCATTGGAGCGATCGATTAATAGGGTAGTCGATTGGGTGAAACCATTGAGGATACCGAGTTGAATACTAATGAGACTGACTGCGAAGATAATGCCAGCCTGCGCCATTAGAAAGCGAGGAATATCATCAAACAAGTTTTTGCGAGCCAGTGATACCATTTGTAACTTCCTATAATTAATTTTTAAAAACTTTATTTCATCTGTACCTATTTTAGGAGACTTCCACAGGTTCAGAGTCTCCTAAAATATGAAATTTAGAGGCTAGAAGTGTAGCAACTCTTTAATAGACGACGGTTAACCCATAAGAGCACTGCTTAAGCCAGAGAGGATGCA
>DATNOY010000854.1:0-6520 GCA_036703495.1 Coleofasciculaceae cyanobacterium | reverse complement strand
CTCACACCAGTGCAGCCCACCCTAACAGCCGCTGCCAACGTTAGCTATAGCGTCACGTTCAACCGAGCCGTCACTGGCGTTGATCCAACGGATTTTGTCCTAGTACCCACTGGCAATATCGTTGGAGCGGGCATTGTCTCTGTCACGCCGGATGCCACCAACAGCGTCTACACCGTCATCCTCAACACCGGCAGCGGCAATGGCACGCTCCAGCTCAACCTGAGCGATGACGACTCGATTAAAGATGCAGCCGGTACCCCTTTGGGTGCAACCGGAATC
Source organism: Coleofasciculaceae cyanobacterium (assembly GCA_036703495.1). Lineage (GTDB taxonomy): Bacteria > Cyanobacteriota > Cyanobacteriia > Elainellales > Elainellaceae > Drouetiella. The sequence continues at coordinate 6,241 of DATNOY010000854.1, read as the reverse complement.
GGCAACGGTACCTTTTCAGGCACTCCCTACACGGTTAACAAGACCCCACCCACCGTTGCTTCCATCACCCGCAAAGGTTCTAACCCCACTGCTGGCGCTGCGCTCACCTATACGGTTCTATTTTCAGAAAATGTTAGCGGCGTTGATGTAAAAGATTTTGCCCTGGTCGCCCCACCCACCATTACGGGAACCAGCATCACCTCTGTGACGCCGCTCAACGGACAAGCCTACGACGTGGTCGTCAACTCGGGAACCGGCAACGGCGACTTGGGTTTAAATTTGGTCGATGATGACTCCATCCGCAATACGTTGGGCGTTGCGTTGGGCGGGACAGGCACAGCCAACGGCAACTTTACCGGATTAACCTACACCATCAATAAAACGCCCCCTGCCATTCTGTCGATTAATCGGGTGCCTGCCGATCCCAACAACCCACCCACTAAAGCCGACACGGCTCAGTACAGCGTCACCTTTAGCCAGGGCGTTACAGGGGTGGATGCCAGCGACTTCAGCTTGGCAGCGGTGGGCGTGAGCGGAGCCAGCATTACGGGCGTCCAGTCCGTAGATCCCGCAACTGCTACAACCTACACCGTTTCTGTCAATACAGGCACAGGGGATGGTAGCTTGGGGCTGAACCTGGTGGATAATGACACGATCCAGAACAGCCTGGGAGTGCCGTTAGGAGGAGCAGGGTCAAGTAATGGCAACTTTACCGGGCAAGCCTACACGCTGCTGAAGAGCAGTCCGGTGGTTTCTTCCATTGCTCTGGTTAATCCCAATCCCACGGCGGGCAACACCGTCAACTATGCTGTCACCTTTAATCAAGACGTGACTGGCGTTGATGTCAGCGATTTTGCGCTGGCTGGCACGGGCATTGCCGGTACGGGCATCATCGGTGTTTCAGGCAGCGGCAAAACTTATACGGTTGCAGCCAATACGAACGGCAGCGGGACACTGGGCTTAAACCTGATTGATAATGACTCGATCGCCAATGTGGTCAACACGCCCTTAGGCGGCACGGGAGTCGGGAACGGCAGCTTCGCCGGACAAGCTTATACCGTGAACAAGGTGCCACCCCGAGTTGGATCGATCAGCCGGTTGGATCCCAATCCTAGCAATGCAGCCAGCGTCAACTTCGCAGTCATCTTCAACGAAAATGTGATTCAGGTTGATGCCAATGATTTTGCTTTGACCTCACAAGGCTTATCGGGAGCGCGGATTACTTCCATCACCCGGGTGAACGGCAGTTTCTATACCGTTGCCGTCAGTACGGGCAGCGGCAACGGCTCGGTGGGTCTGTCTTTGGTAGATAATGACTCAATTCTGAATACCTTGGGTGTGCCTTTGGGTGGAGCCGGTGTCAGCAATGGCAACTTTGCGGGTGAAGTCTACAGCGTTGATAAAGCTGCACCAACCGTCGATATTGTTGATGTAGCCCCCGATCCACGTCGCGATCGCGTAGACAGCGTCACACTTCGCTTCAGTGAAGCAGTCAGCGGCTTTAACCTGTCTGATCTGCGGTTGGCTCGCGACAATGCCAATGTCTCGCTAGCTAAGGCCACCCTGACCTCAACCGATGGTATCAACTGGACGCTAGGCAATCTTCGCAAGCTGACCAACCAAAAAGGAGATTATAGTCTGACCCTCGTGGCCGGGGAGAGTGGCATCCGCGATGCAGCGGGCAACGCTTTATCGGGCAACGCTAGCGATCGCTGGACCAATCTCGTCACAGTCAACGCCTGCCTGCCCGGAATTACCCGCCGAGGCACACGCGGAGCCGATACTTTACAGGGAACCGAAGATAGCGATACGCTGCAGGGCTTAGAGGGCAACGACACGCTGATTGGGTTGGATTGCCAAGATCGGTTAGTTGGCGACAAAGGCAACGATCGCTTAGTCGGCGGTGAAGATAACGATACGTTGCTGGGTGGTGCAGGCAATGATATTTTGGACGGCGGCTTAGGAGCCGATTCACTGGATGGCGGGCTAGGAGCCGATCGCTTTGTTTATGCAGGCAGCACTCAAGCAGAAGCCTTGTCCAACTCCCTGGTTAATGCACCCGATCGGATCAAGGGCTTCAAGGTGTCTCAGGGCGATAAATTCCAAATTACCATTGGCAATAAGAGCGATCGGCCGCGGGGGTTATTTAATGCCGGTCGGGTTGGGGGACGCAATCTCACAGCCGCCGTTAAAGCTGCGTATAGCGACAAAAACCAGGTCAGCTCGGGCTCACAGACTCTACAGGGCAATGAAGCCGTCTTCTTTAATTGGCAAGGTCGAACCTACCTATCCGTTAACAACGGTAACAAGAGCTTCTCGGCCTCTAGCGATCTGCTGGTCAATGTCAGCGGCATCAGCTTCAAGTCGGGGGACATCAACGCCGGGACGCTAGCTGTGACCAATTATTTCGCTTGAACTCGAGTTTGGACCAATTTGCTCGATCACGTCGCGAAGCGCTGAGAGCGTTTCGCGGCAAACCTACTTCCCTGCATCAAATTTTCAGAAAGCCTCGTGGGGCGAGGCTTTCTGAAAATTTGATGCGATTTAGTTCAAAGTCCAAGTCCAAGGTCAAGTTGAAGCAGTCGAGGCTCTAGATTTTCCGCTCTGTCAAGCTTGCCTAATGGGCACGGGCTAATTATCAATTTTTAGGTTTGTGGTGCAGGAGCAGAACCCGCACCACAGATTTTTGGGGAATGCGAGGACAAGTAACTCGGTTTCTAGAAATACTGTACTGACGTCTAGCGCCTCTTGCTTACAGCAGGCTTCCTACCCCTGGCTCAAGTGTCTAGCTAAAAATATCTGGCTTAAAGTTCTGGCTAAAAATTCCTTACTGAAAGTCTAAATTGAGCGATCGCCTTCAAATCATTCTCAATATGTAGCATTTCTCACTTCTATGCAGCCCCCAGTCAGAGGTTGTACCCTATATTCTTGTGCGGGACTGGAGTTTGCATGGGGAAGTTACAGGCATATCCGACCTATCCCCTAGCTTTGAGATTTCACCCTAATCCAAACTTTAGAATCGATTTAAAGTACGTGCTCTCTACGTAAGCCTTTAGAAATACTTAATTTTTGACCGAAAACTGATTTTCATCTGAGTAAATTTTCAGATAAGTCCTATCTGCATCTTTGCATTTTGAGGTTTGCCTGTGTTTAATTTAACTTAATTAGAGTATATTTACGCAAATAGGCATTGTATTCATAGAGACATTGAGGACTCTACCCTATTTTTACTGAAATCAGGGAAGAGTCCCCTTTACTAATTTCCCCCTACGTCACCGAGAGACCTTCAGTCATGACATCCACCCCTTGCACTACTCTAGTAGTCATTGATTCAAACGTTAACGACTATCAGAGTCTGATCAACAGCGTTGATTCACAAGCTCAAATTGTCGTTCTTAATCCTGTCCAAGATGGCGTTGAGCAAATCACTACGGCTCTATCTCACTTCAAAGGAATTGAGAGCCTCCATATCCTTTCCCATGGTGACGCCGGACAGCTCCAGCTCGGCTCTAGCCAACTGAGCTGGAAAACCTTTGCGCACTATCGCCATCAGCTCACAACCTGGACAAACGCGCTGGCCAACAATGCCGATATTTTGCTGTATGGCTGCCGGGTAGCAGCAGGAGCGATCGGTCAACGCTTCGTACAGCAGTTAAGTCAGCTAATTGGGGCAAACGTTGCAGCTTCGACGACCCTCACAGGTCAGGCCTCGCTAGGGGGAGACTGGGAATTAGCGTTTAGAGTCGGTCAAATTAGCGCACCGTTGGCTTTCCAAGCGGATGCCATGACTGCCTACAGGGGTGTATTGCCTGTACAAGTGTCTGAAACCTTCGCCAATGCCGATGTTAAAGAAAAGCTCTGGCTCTATGGCGTTAGCCCTTCTCCTACTCCATCCGACCAACCTTATCTAACCGCCCGCCCGGTTCAAGCTGAGGCGGCACCGGGGGGATTGCAAGGCGACATTCCGGGCGTTGCTCCTAGCCCTGATCCCGTCGGGAGCGGCGCACTGAGGCTGACAACCAATAAATTAGATCAGTCTGCCTTTGTGGTCTATAACAGAGCAATCCCATCCACAAATGGATTAACCATCAAATTTGACTTCTTCTCGTATGGCGGCACCAGCGCCGACGGGATTGCCTTTTTCTTAATTGATGGTGCGGCTTCGCCGCAAACGGCAGGGGCCTTTGGTGGCTCAATTGGATATGCCCAAAAAACCGTACCTACCCCGGTTCCGGGTGTCTTAGGCGGCTATTTAGGGATTGCCTTTGATGAATTTGGCAACTTCTCCAACCCCACGGAGGGGCGCATTGGCGGTCCCGGGCAAACCCCTAACTCGGTGGCAGTTAGAGGCAGTCAGGCTAACAACTATAACTATTTAACCGGGACAGCAACCCTGCCTCAAGGGACTATCGACAGTCCTGGAGTAACCGCAACAGGCTCGCGCGACCTCGCCCGGCGCAGAGTCGAGATTGATCTGACACCAACGGGTCAATTGACGGTGCTGTTGGATCTCAACTCAGACGGCGATTTTACTGATCCTGGAGAGCAGGCAATCACCAACTTCAACGTGGCAGCCGTCAATGGCGCACTGCCCACTTCTTTTAAGTTTGGCTTTGCTAGCGGTACGGGCGATCGAACCAACGTCCATGAAATTCGCAACCTCGTGGTGCGCTCAGGAGATGACTCCAACCTTTTGCCCAACGCTGCCAACACCACCATCAGCGTTACGCCAAACACCTCCGTCAACCTGACGGGGCTATCTGCCACTGACTCTGATGGAGAAATCTCTACCTACACCATTTCTACTTTGCCCTCGGCAGCAGACGGGACACTGTTTTTAGGGAATCCAGCCACAAGCGGTACAGCTGTTAGAGCCGGGCAAGTCTTGCAGCCTTCGCAAATTACTCAGCTCTTCTTCCGGGCAACGCCTAATTTTGATGGCGGTAGCTTCACCTATACCGCAACCGACAACGAGGATGCAACCGATCAATCCCCTGCTACCGTTTCCTTAACCCGCCCAGGAACTCAGAATCAGCCACCTGTTGCCCAAAATGGCAGAGTCGAAGTGAACCCCAACACGACGGTTCGGGTCACGGGAATCGTTGCCACCGATCTAGACGGGACGATCGCCTCTTACACCATCTCTACCCTACCCACTGCTGCCGATGGCAAACTTTTCCTAGGCGATCCGGCCGCGGGTGGCACAGCCATCAAAGCTGGACAAAAACTGACCCCTGATCAAGTTAACCAGCTATTTTTCCAACCCACTCGCGCCTTCAACGGCAGCACTTTTACCTACACAGCAACCGATAATTTGGGTGCTAGCGATGCCACCCCAGCTCGCATCACGCTCAGCCCAACCAACCTTGAGCCTGATCCGATTGGTTCCTGTAAACCCGGGAAAAAGCTGAAAGGCAATTCCACCAATAACACCATTGGGGGTGATCGCGATGCTGATACGTTGATTGGCTATGCAGGCAACGACAATATTAAAGGACGGGGCTGTAGCGATCGCATTAATGCCGGTCGAGGGAACGACAAAATTGCTGGCGGGAATGGCAGCGATCAGCTGAAAGGGCAACAAGGCAACGACCGGATCACGGGCGATCGGGGCAACGACGCCCTAGAAGGCGGCTTGGGCAATGACCGGCTCTCAGGCGGTCGGGGCTACGACCAATTGGAAGGCGGCCGAGGCAATGATCGGATGTCGGGGGGTGGCAACAGCGATACTTTGAAAGGGGGTATTGGTGACGACGATCTCAACGGCGGCATTGGCGATGACGATCTCAACGGCAACGCAGGCGTAGATGTGCTGCTAGGGGGTCAGGGTCGAGACACCTTGAAAGGTGGGCTAGGGTTCGATCAGCTGAACGGCGGTAAAAAAGCCGATGTCCTGGACGGCGGCCGGGGCAATGATGTCCTGAATGGAGCAGGCGGCAACGATACGCTGTTTGGCGGCAAGGGCAATGACAAGCTCTATGGCGGCACGCAAAGCGATCAGCTATCGGGTGGCGCAGGCAATGACATTCTGATAGGCGGTCGCAAAGCTGATATCTTGACGGGTGGTGCCGGTAGGGATCAATTTGTCTTTCGCTCGATCGGGGAAGCGGGCGATCGCATCACCGACTTCAGAGTTCGTCAGGACAAAATTGTGGTTAAAGGGATCTTTGACAAGCCGACCTACGGCAGCAGCGATCGCTTTCAAGCTTATGTGCGGCTGACCCAATCAGGAGCCAATACT
>DATNOY010000853.1:0-5136 GCA_036703495.1 Coleofasciculaceae cyanobacterium | reverse complement strand
GTAGAATTGGCGATCGGGCGATCGCCAATTCTACAACGCCCAAGTTCCTCCAATTCTTCCAGAAGCTGCCTGTGTATGCTTCAACTGCAACTCAGCTATTGCGGTTATATCTGATGAAGCCGATTGATACAGCTTCGTTGGAAGGCTCAATTCGTTAGTTATCCATTCACTCCTTACATGTTTACCCTTGGCTCTGGCTGGTACAGAGCCAATTTTTTTGCTGTATTCCAACTTACAGAATCAAGCAGATAGAAAATCATAGTTGCCACTTTTGCCAATCAGTTGCTATATTGAATAAGGCGACGCGGGGTAGAGCAGCCTGGTAGCTCGTCGGGCTCATAACCCGAAGGTCAGTGGTTCAAATCCGCTCCCCGCCACCAAATGAAGTTAAAGAAGTAAAAAGCCTTGTTATCCTAACCGGATGCAGGGCTTTTTACTTGATTAGGCTCTCTAAGCAATTAGGCTTTCTAAGCAGGGTCAACTTTTCTGGATATCCTCTAAACAAACTCGGGATTTTGCCGTTGCCTGGATTTGTAAAGTATTGGGCGGCTATTTGGATAACTTTGCTACAGAAAACTGCCGTACAAAAGCAAATCAGCACGTTATCCTGCAAATAGTACATACCCTGATGGGTGTCCGTCTGAACAGCGACCCTTGCTGCAGCGAACGATGCATGAAGAAAATTGTGGATTAAGCGTTGGGCTGAATGTCAGTGGTTCAATGGATGTAGAAGAGGTAATTAGGTAACTATGGTTTCTCTATTACAACGACCGATTCTAATCGGCGGGTTAGGTTTGGCCACTGGGGCTTGGTTGCTCGGCAGTCTCGATCCTGGACTCATGCACAGCAGTACAGCTGTTTTGGGAACGCTGGGGCTGGGAGCCGGGCTTTGGTGGCTGAAGTTAAGAAGTCAACCTGCCGATCGCCCACTGCTGCCGTTCACGCCAGTGGATCGGACTGCTGTAGAAAAAGCGCTAGCCGAGGTTGAGTCTCAAATTGAGCGCCTTGCGCTGGAGCTGCAGGCTGACTCAGTGGATGCTACGCCAGCTCCAGTTTTGCGCCTGCGGCAGCAGCTGGCAGCGCTATCCGCTGAATTAGGGCGCAAAGATGTCCGCCTGGCGATTATGGGTGGACGATCGGTCGGCAAAACTGCGTTGACTCAGCTGTTGCAGGCTAGAGCCGACACTGGCAGTCCTGTACCTATTCAAAAAGCGTTATCTATTCAAAAAACGGAACCACCGCAACCAGAAGGCGATCGCTCCCCTTCTGTCACTGCTGAAGTGGAAAATGCTGATTTAGTCTTATTCCTGACGGCGGGTGATCTGACAGATTCCGAATTGCAGATTCTGAAGCAGTTGATTGCTAAAAATCATCGCCTCCTGCTGTTGTTCAATAAGCAAGACCAGTATTTACCCGCCGATCGCCCTGTTATTTTGCAACAGATCCGCGATCGCATGGCAACGCTGCTCGCTGCCGAGGATGTGATCGCCACGACTGCTCATCCTGCTCCCGTCAAAGTTCGTCAGCATCAGCCAGATGGTACTTTCTCTGAGCATTTCGAGCAACCTGCTCCGGATGTTGCTGTACTCCAACAGCGGATGCAGGCTATCTTCACCCATGAGTCACAGACCATCATCTTTGCTACCCTCAAGCGCCAAGCACAAGCCTTGAATGCTGCCGTTCAGTCTGAGTTGAATCAAGTGCTGCGTCAGCGGGCTCTGCCTGTAATTGAGCAATATCAGTGGATTGCTGGAGCCGCCGCTTTTGCCAACCCAGTGGCTAGCCTAGATTTGCTGTCTACCGCTACGATTAACGCTCAGCTTGTCGTTGATTTAGGGGCAATCTATCAGCAGAAGTTTTCGCTAGAGCAAGCCAAAACGGTCATGGGTAATTTGGCTAGCCAGATGGTAAAGCTAGGTCTTGTAGAAATCGCTAGCCAGGCAATTGCTCCTCTGCTCAAGAGCAATGCCCTCACCTATGTTGCCGGTGGCACCTTGCAAGGTTTCAGCGCTGCTTACTTGACCCGCATTGCTGGACTCAGCCTGGTTGAGTATTTTGAGGAACAAAGTCTCAACCCAGCCGGAGAGAGCAGCTTGAAACTCGATCGCTTGGTTCAAAAAGTTAAGGCAGTGTTTGAAGCGAATCAGCGATCGGAAGTTCTGCGATCCTGGGTTAAACAAGGAATCAGCCGTTTAGCGCCTGAGTCTTCTGGTTCATCAACACCCAGCGTTGTGGGATAGGTGGGTAGTTTCAAGTACAAAGATACAGAGCAATCTCGATAGTTGATATCTAAACTGATTGCCAGGCAACCAAGCCTGACCTCGGAATGTTAACTATTACTGCGGCGATCGCCTGCGAGATGCCGTTCTTTGGTAAAAATTCACCTAAGCTTCCCATTCATTAATAACGTTCCGAGGAGAGTTTTCATGTATATCTCAGATTTTTTGCTTGCCGCTGTTCCCAGAACTTTAGAGTGGAACCCCACTGTTGCGCTGATCATGATCATCTGCAACGTTCTGGCGATCGCCTTCGGCAGAGCAACAATCAAGAAGCCTAACGAAGGCCCTGGCTTAGGGGGTGCTAATCCACTGGGGTTAAGCCTAGGTGCGTTACTAGGCACCGTTTCCTTTGGACATCTCCTGGGCGTGGGTGTCATTTTGGGACTGTCTAACTTGGGCGTGATTTAGCTTAATCCAGGTTCTCGTTTCCAACTGCTGCTCATCTTCGTATCTCAGACCATCTGTGAGTAAAGTCTGTGGGTGAAGGGGTAAGGGAGCAATGCCCTCTCCTTAGGAAGTTTGCTCCCAACCCCCGCTTTTTTTCAATATGCTTCCGGAACGGCTATGGGTGAATGTTTTTCACTCATAGCCGTTCTATTTCTCTATTTTCATGAGCCGCTAGCTGCCTAGCTTTTGTGGAGCAAGAGCCTGTCCTGGCAAATCTCGACTGTAGTCTGAGGAATCTCAAAGAGTATTGCCAATCCCTCTAAAGTTATGTTAACTTTAGTTACATAAGGTTGATTTTAAGCGAGGCATAAGCGGTCATGGAAACCCAACAACCCAAATTCGGTTTTACTCAGTTTGCTGAAACTTGGAATGGACGTTTGGCAATGATGGGCTTTGTAATTGGTCTAGCTACTGAGTTTTTGACAGGTCAAGGCATTTTGTCTCAGATTGGTTTGATGTAATCTTGACTCAAGATAATCTTGGCTGAATGCGTCAAGGTTTTTTAGATAAGGAAGGACATGCCTGTCATGTCCTTTTTTCTTTTGAGCTATCTCCCGAAAAGCTCCGCATCTTGTCGTTGCAGCTAACGTCAAATTTCGCCTCAATCCATAGCGCTTTGCGTCCGAATAGTTTGCAATTAAAAACAGCTATAGAAACTCAGACGGGCTTCGGCATTTTGCCGAAGCCCGTCTGAGCTTAAATCGGTTGAATGAGACTAGGGAACTGGCGTCTCATACTCCTCTGTACGGACTCGGCCACGACGCTGGATTAACTTCCGCGCTGCTTGACCGATTTCCTTAGGTCTTGTCGAAATGGTAGTGATTCCTCCGCAGGCCAAAATGTACAGGGGGTTGATCATCGCATTAAGGATACAGTCCACCATGTATAAGGTAATGATCACACCTAATGCAGCTGTAGCCGCTACCCGACGGTTAAACCATTGACTTGCGGGATAACGGGTTGTAAACAAAGCAACCACGGGGGTAAGCATAGAGGCAAAGCAGCTAATTAGCCCTACCATTCCATATTGTCCGAGGGCAATCACCCAGAGACTATCTTGAACAGTCATAGCACCTGAATCATTTAAAATCACACGCGATCGATTCCAGCCAGCCCAGCCAAAAGTTAGCCGTTCTCTAGCATGATCCACCAGGATTTCTTCATTATTTAGTCTAAATTCTAAAGACTGCATCCGCTCAGGCGGAAAGATAGTAGACAAATAAGAAACGAGTTGATCGGAAGAATACGTCTCAGTTGCTGCGTTGACATAGAGGTAAACCCCGATGCCAACAATCACTAAAAAGACAGGAAACCCTGTGCGAAATTGTTTGGCAATAAACAGGATGCCAACACCGATAATCAGCAGCGAATAAGCACCATAGGCTTTGAGAAGGGCAAAAGTTAGGATGAGAGTCCAGACTAACCAAGAGATAGGAATATTCCAGACTTGCTTAACGACCCCAGCTTGCCAAAACCAAATTCCGATTAAGGTTGCTGCCAGCATGAAAGCAGCTACCATGAGACCTGTCTCCATGAACACGGTAGGTCTATATCCACCATCACGGATAGTTTGGGCAAAGGAGTGTGCAAAGTCGCCATACACAATCCTGTGAAGTTGCGGACTCAAGCGAATTTCCAGCAAACATAGGGGGACGTAGATCAAACCGCCGATAAAAATCCCCATCGCCAGCTGGCGTAATCCTTCAAGGTTGTTGAGATAAATTCGTCCTAAGAAATAGGGCACACCCCAAGTCACGACGCTCTCTAAGCTTGACGAAAAGCCATCGTAAGGTCCTAGGTCATTTGCGATGGATGACATGAAAGGACAAAACAACCAAATGGCCATCGGAACATCGAGCCAGCTGAATCTGAAGGTGCGGAACCGTCCGACGTCAAAAATAAAAGTGGCGAGCAAAATACCATAGCAGGTGGCCGAGAACTTATCGTAATCGGGGATTCCCGGTAGCACTAATGTGGCTTGCGGCAAGAATAACCAAGCTGCTAGAAAACTAACAATTACAGCTTTTCGGGCAGGAAATCGTGAAAACAGATAAAGAACTGCTGGAATCCAGAGAAACATTACCAAAGGAACCAAGATACCCGCATGTCCCCCTGGATTACCAGGTAATGTAAACCCCATAGCCACCTCTCTGTCAGAGTTGATTTATTTTTGAGCCTTTCGGCAAGCTGTTCGCTTTAGAGTTAGTTCTTGCCATGTCAAGATAATGGCGTTCACCCTATCCTGTACCAGGATATCAAGGTCTTTCTGGGTTACTGGATCAAACCGCAATGCCTTTATAGAAGCTTTGTTTAAGAGGCTAAGAGGTCTAGCTTTATCGAAGTTAGGATCCAGAGTCCAATGCAATGTCCGCTTTGTCCTTAGGTTTGTCATTAGATTTGAGAGTCAGCC
>DATNOY010000852.1:0-5753 GCA_036703495.1 Coleofasciculaceae cyanobacterium | reverse complement strand
GGCAAAGGCGGCAAAGGTGGTTTTGGCGGCGGCGGCGGCGGCGGCGGTGTAGGGACGGGGCTGGGCTTTGGTGCCAATGGCGGCTTTGGCGGCGGTGGCGGCAACAGCAGCGGTGTGAATGCTGCAACGGGCGGCTTTGGCGGCTTTGGTGCGGGTACGGGCAGAGGCGGCACCGGCTCCGATTTTCGAAATGGTGGGTTTGGCGGTGGCAAAGGGGGTCCGACCGTTAGCGGTGGTGGTGCTGGACTGGGCGCAGCCATCTTCGTTCGCGGCGGTAATCTGACGGTGAAGAACAGTAAATTCAACACCAATACGGCAACCGGGGGGACAGGCAGCGCGGGCAGCACAATTTTGTCGAACGGTTCGGGGTTAGGCGGTGCCATTTTTGCCCTGCAAACCCTGACGAACCCAAATAACAATAATCAGGGGATGCCCACCACTTTACCAACTGTGCAGCTGCGGAAGAACACCTTCACTGGCAATACAGCCGCTAATGATGCGGGCGTGACGAACGCGATCGCTTTGGGTAATACGCAAGATAACGACAACTTGTTTGGAACTCAGTTCCAAATTCTCAACGCTATTCCTACCTCTAGCAATAATACGGTGGCGGTGGCAGCTAATAGTGCGATCGCTCTCACCAGCGCCTTTCCCTTTACCGATGCTGACACCGACGATACGCTGCAAGCCGTAAAAATTGTGGCTGCGCCCATCCGAGGACAGCTCTTCAACGACAGCAACGCCAATAGCCTGGCGGATGCCGGAGAAGCAATTGCCAGCGGCACAGATGTAACGGCAGCTAATCTAACCAACCTCAAGTTCCGACCCACTACTGGCGAAAGCGGCATCAACTATGCCACGGTTCAGTTTCAGGTAGGGGATGGCATTGCCTTCAGCACGACCTCTACCCTGACCGTTAATGTAATTCCACCCGCTAGCGGTGGCACTAGTGGCGGCACCAGTGGCGGCACCAGCGGCGTCACGGGCATTCCTTTGCCTGCCTTTGTGTTGTCCCGCAAAGCCAAGACGATTTCTGGTACGGCGACTGTCGATAAACTGACGGGAACTAACCGTCCCGATAACCTCAAAGGTTTGAAGGGCAACGATCGCTTGAAAGCGCTCAACGGTAATGATCGGTTGGATGGCGGAGCTGGCAATGACAACCTGGATGGCGGAGCCGGCAACGACCAACTGTTAGGACAAGGCGGCAATGATAAGCTGATTGGCGGCAAGGGTAGCGATATCCTGGTGGGCGGTACGGGCAAAGATACCCTGGCGGGCGGGGCTGACAAAGATATGTTTGTCTTTAACAGCCTGACTGAGGGCATTGACACCCTCACGGATTTTGATGGCACAGCCGATGTGATTGATGTGCGATCGATCTTTGCCAAACCTGCCTATGCTGGCACAACCCCCTTAGCCCGATTCCAGCAGTTTGCTCAGTTTGTTCAGGTGGGGGCAAACACCGAGTTTCGCATTGATGCGGATGGCAGTGGGGCAGGCACTAGCTTTATCACGCTGGCCGTACTCAAGAACGTCTTGGTCGGTAGCGTGGGGTCAGGCAATGTAGTGATCGTCTAGAACGCTGAAATTGTTTGAAGGATAGACTTTTACCGGGACAAGGCATGCTTTGTCCCGGCAAAAATTTTGCGATTGCTCTAGCATCGTCCTTGACTTTGGACTAAATCACGTCAAATTTTCTGAAAGCCTCGCTCCGCGAGGCTTTCAGAAAATTTGACGCAGGAAAATGGGTTTGTCGCGAAACGCTCTCAGCGCTTCGCGGTGTGATCGAGCAAATTAGTTCAACAAATTAGTCCAAACTCCAGATCGTCCGAACAGCGCCCGAACAGCGCCCGAACACAGTCATCCTTTTGCCCGTAGCCAAGGGAGCCAGAACCAAGGGTATGAACTGGGCGCGATCGCTTGATCGCCGCTTCTAGCGTCAATTCCACAAAATTAACTGATGACCTGAGTCAGCGAAAACTTTTTCGCTTGATTTCTCTGCTAAGTTTGCTATACTAAACGTAGTCGTTATGAGTTTATATAAAGCTATGACACCTACGGTAGAAAATCTAGTTATTATTGGCTCAGGCCCAGCAGGCTATACGGCTGCCATTTATGCGGGTCGGGCGAACTTAAAACCCTTAGTATTTGAAGGATATCAAGCGGGAGGGCTACCGGGTGGGCAGTTGATGACGACCACCGAAGTTGAGAATTTTCCAGGCTTTCCCGATGGCGTTATGGGGCCTGAATTAATGGATCGGATGAAGGCACAAGCGGTGCGCTGGGGAGCAGAACTCGTCACCGAAGATGTCACCTATGTTGACTTTAGCCAGCGTCCGTTCGTGATTCGCTCTGAAGACCGAGAGGTTTTGGCTCATAGCGTGGTGATCGCTACAGGTGCAACCGCCAAACGTCTATATTTGCCGAGTGAGTCAGAGTTTTGGAGTCGCGGTATTTCAGCTTGCGCGATTTGTGATGGGGCTACTCCCATCTTCCGCAATCAAGAAATTGTGGTGATTGGCGGTGGCGATACGGCTGCTGAAGAGGCAGTGTACTTGACTAAATATGGCAGCCATGTGCATCTGCTGGTTCGTACCGACAAGATGCGTGCCAGTAAAGCCATGCAGGATCGGGTGTTGAACAGTGCCAAGATTACTGTGCATTGGAATACAGAAGCAGTCGATGTCTACGGGGCAGACGGCTGGATGCAGGGCGTGAAGGTTAAGAACCGGCAGACGGGTGCAGAAAGCCAGATCCCGGCCAAAGGGCTATTTTATGCGATCGGTCATTCTCCCAATACTCGCCTATTCACCGGGCAAATTGACCTAGATGAAGTCGGCTACATCGTGCCCAAGAATCATGTTGAAACCAATATTGCGGGTGTATATGCAGCGGGCGATGTGCAGGATCATGAATTCCGTCAAGGCATTACGGCCGCAGGCACAGGCTGTATGGCGGCCATGCTGGCGGAGCGCTGGCTGTCGGCCAATGGCTTAGCGCAGGAGTTCCACCAAGCGGAAGTGACGGAAACCCCTGCAGCCGAAGCGGCACCCCAAAAAACTGAGGCAGAAGCAGCGTCTGAGTTTGACGTGGCTCAAACGCGACATGTGGGTGGCTATGCTCTGCGGAAGCTGTATCACGAGAGCGATCGCCTGATCATGGTCAAGTACGCTTCGCCCACCTGTGGTCCTTGCCATACGCTCAAGCCAATTTTGAGCAAAATTGTCGATGAGTTCTCAGAACAAATTCACTATATCGAGATTGACATTGAGCAAGATCCAGAAATTGCTGAATCGGCCGGTGTCGTCGGCACGCCGACAGTGCAGTTCTTCCGCGACAAAGCGTTGGTGACTGAAATGAAAGGCGTTAAACCCAAGAGCCAATATCGGGAAACCATTCACAAGCATTTGCCCGTTCAAGTGGGCTAAAAAGCACTAACCTACAGCGCTTTGCGCTTGATTCGGTCTGGATTATTTTTAGAAGCCGCGCGGAGTGCGGCTTCTAAAAATAACTATGGCTGACGCCATTGAAAATTGCTGGCATAAAGTCGTCAATAAAGAAGAGGCAGGGAGGCTGAACCCTAGAAAACAGCCTCTCTATTTTCATTTTTCTGCCTTTTGGGATAGATTTTGAATCACCTATCCTAGAAGACTGCCAAATCTGTTATAAATTCCTAAGTGATTTGACGAAATGCTTGCGGGTGTTTCGCTCTCTAGCAGTCTGGAGTCTCGGCGAGTTTTTCGTCTACTTAGCAGGCTAACTCCAAAAGTTCTGCTTACTTTTCCAGCTCGTTTGAGCGCGAGTTCTACTCACGATTTGGGGGTTCGCTCCTCACCAAATCTGTCGGTATGATTACAGTTCACCAAGGAAGAGTATGAATAAGAAAGTAACGGGTTTGCTTGTCATCTTGGGTTTAACGGCAACGCTAGCAGCTTGCGGTGGCGGTGGTGAAGCTCCTGCAGGAAGTGAATCTCCTGCGATGTCTCCCTCGTCTGAAATGTCTCCTTCTCCTGCGATGTCTCCCTCGTCTGAAATGTCTCCTTCGCCATCTCCTACCACCTCTCCCTAACTTGAGACATTTGCAATTTGTAGCGTCAGCGTACTTGTTTGCTGACTCAAAAGCTGTAAGTTGCTACTAGTCCATAGTTGCATTTAGACCTTAACGGCAGTCTACAGATATTCACTCCTCTAACCGTCCAGGTGCAGGCTAAGGTTAGAGTTGAAAGTGAGTTTTCTGTAGACTGTTTGTTTTGAGTTAGGTTTTTTGTTAACCTTGCTTTCTGCTTAACGATTTGCCTTTCTAAGCCTGCCCATGTTGCTACTGCAATTTAGTACTTCTCACTACTGTCGGAAAGCGCGGCTAGCACTGGGCTATAAGCAAGTGTCTTACCGAGTCAAGAACCTCACCCCTGGGCTGCACGCTCTCACCGTTAAACCGTTAACTGGCTTAACCACGCTGCCAGTGCTGCTGCCCGAACAAGACAATCAGCCTACGGTGGTAGCAGATTCAACTCATATTTTCCATTTTCTCGATCGCTACTGTCCTGAACCCAGCTTGTCCCTAGCAGATCAGCGGTTAAATGCTGAAGTGTGGGCTTTAGAGGACTGGTTAGACGAAAGCATCGGCATTGCCACGCGGTTTGTGTACTATGACTTCCGGTCTGGTGAAGGCAAAGCCATTAATCCGTCATTGATCAGCCAATTGATTGTGCAAACGGTGCGCTGGCAATATGGCATTAATACTGCCCGAGTAGAGCTAGCCGCCAGTCGCCTGGATTGCGCGCTGGATCTGCTGGATCAACGCTGGCATGGCAACCTGTTTTTGGTTGGCGATCGCCTCACTGCTGCCGATCTGGCTGCCGCTGCGTTGCTCAGCCCCTTGGCGCTGATTCCCATCTATCGACAAAAGTATCCTTGGCTATTTGACCGCATTGCCCAAATTCATCAGCTCTGTGGAGAGCCGTTGCCGCCAGGACTGGCAGAGGAAGCAAAAGATGAGAGCTAAATGGCGCTTGTGGCTGGCTGGTTTGGTAATCGGGGGGACGGGGTCGGCGATCGCTCCGGCTTGGGCCCTCCCACCTGCCACAGATATTCCAGAAGAGGTGTTGCGTACAGAGATTATCACAGAGGCGCGATCGCCCATTGATGGCAAATTGCTGACTGCCAAAGAATATGCCGAACTAGAAGCCCAAATCCAAGAGGATTCTAAACAGCCGCCGGAAGTGGCTCCGAGGATTCGTCAACTTGTGGGACTGCTCCGGCTTCGGCGGACGATTCGTAGCGTTTTCCCGTTCCTGCTGCGCTAGGGTTTTGTCGAGGCATTTGTCGAGGCATTCGTCGAGTCAATTGCTGAGGGGCATCCCATACTTAAAAAGCGATCTACCTGTCTTCAATGGCGCAGGGTACGGAATATTGGGTGAAAGCTCTGCTTTTCGGGACTTTCAAAATATTTTGGTTTTGGTCAAGCGCAAAGCGCTTTTTAGTCAAGCGCGAAACGCTATAGTCCTCTCGTTTAGCGGGTTCGCTCAGCGCTCCGGAGAAACGGCTGCTACGAGAATGCCTCCCTATGCCAGAATGTATGGGTCAAGCACCTATTCAGCATTCGGCGCTTTGATTTAACCGCACTCCCACTCACTTTCTATGACTAAATTTGTATTTGTCACTGGCGGCGTCGTGTCCAGCATCGGCAAGGGCATCGTGGCAGCGAGCTTGGGGCGATTGCTCAAGTCGCGCGATTATTCTGTATCCAT
>DATNOY010000851.1:0-3732 GCA_036703495.1 Coleofasciculaceae cyanobacterium | reverse complement strand
GGCAACAACTCAGGCGGCAGCTGTAGCAGCGCTTTCTGTGACTAAAGCAGGGGCACAGCCGTCTCTGCCCAGCCGGGCTGAGCTAACGGCTTTCCTGGCAGAGCGGCTTTAGCGCAAGTATCTTCTAGCTCAGGTATCCTCTAGCTCAAATGCAGCCACAATATGGCTAGCATTGATGCTGGCTCGGGTGCGCGAGGTTGGCGCAATAAGAATGTCCTGCTGCAGCGTATCTGTTCGCAGCAGGTTAGTGTCCAGTAGGGTAACATCCATCCAAATACTGCCGTCTGCAGCTTGAGACACCCCATCAATGCATTGAATGCCAATAATAGTGTTATTGACGGTCAGCAATCCAAAGTACCAGGAGTCGCTCATCATCCGAATGATAAACCAGCTAGGCAGCAACTTCTGAGCGGCCTGAATCCGAGCCTGAAATTCCTGATCCTCAGGTTCTAATTCTTCTACAGGCGGAATCGGCACTTCATCCGTCAGCGCCTTATCCGTCAGCACTTCATCTATATCGCCCTGATTACTAACCATAGTGACCTTCCGAAACTTGAGTTAGACTTTACCACCCCGCAGCCCCCCCAAAGGACGTCCGGCATTATGATGGAGATAGTTAAGAAACATGAAGCCGTGACTACCGAACTTTCTCCTGTTTTGATGGGTTCATCTGCCCGCCTAGAAACCTTGACCTGGATTTGGCAAGATCATCATATCGCCTACACGGTTCAAGGAAGCGGTAGACCTTTGATCTTGATTCACGGGTTTGGGGCTTCCATAGGTCATTGGCGGCAGAACATTCCAGTCCTGGCAGCAGCGGGCTACCGAGTGTTTGCCCTGGATTTGCTGGGGTTTGGGGCTTCCGAGAAGGCTATTTTGGACTACAGCGTTGAACTCTGGCAAGACTTGCTGAAAGATTTTTGGCTCGCTCATGTGCAAGAACCTGCCGTATTTATCGGCAATTCCATTGGCGGACTGCTGACTTTAATGATGCTAGCCAACCATCCTGATATGGCAGCAGGGGGCATTCTACTCAATCCCGCAGGGGGCTTAAACCACCGCCCCGAGGAGTTAAATCCTCCCTTGCGCTTGGTCATGGGTCTCTTTACCCAGCTTGTTGCATCGGATCTAGTCGGCGGCTTCTTGTTCAATCAGATTCGCCGCAAGTCGCGGCTACGGAATACTCTGCGGCAGGTCTACCGAGATGAAACGGCGATCACCGACGAATTAATTGATATTTTGTATCAGCCTTCTTGCGATCCGGGAGCCCAAAAAGTCTTTGCCTCAATCCTGACAGCTCCTCCGGGCCCCAGACCCGAAGAACTGCTGCCTCGAATTCAGCAACCGCTGTTAGTGCTGTGGGGTGAAGCCGATCCCTGGACGCCGATCGCCGGTGCCAAGCTTTATCAGGCCGCTGAGGGCCAGTCAATCCAGTTGGTGCCAATTCCGGATACAGGACATTGCCCGCACGACGAGCGCCCAACAGTGGTCAATGCTGAGATCTTACACTGGCTAGAAACGATCGGCATGCAGGGACAAGGGTAAGCTATGGGTCTACCGACTGTCATTTTGCCGGGATATCTGGCGGGAGCCCTCCCCTATCGGGAGATGGAACTGGGGCTGCAACAGCTCGGGTTTCCGGCTTACACGGTGCCGCTCAAGCGGCAAGACTGGTTGCCCACCCTGGGTGGACGATCGATGTTGCCAATTTTGCAGCAGCTGGATCAAACAGTGCAGCGGGTGCGGGCCGAAACAGGCAGCGATCGCATCAATCTGGTGGGGCATTCAGCCGGCGGCTGGATCTGCCGCATTTATTTGGGTGAAACGCCGTATGACATTCATCCGGGGGATGTCGGCAAAGTTCACCTTTGGAAAGCCCACACTCAGGTGCAAACGTTAACCACCCTAGGAACGCCCCATGTCAGTCAGGAGCGCTGGACAAAGCGAAATCTCGATTTTGTCAAAAACAACTGTCCCCTGCACCCCGACGTGCGGCACATCTGCGTCGCAGGCAAGTCCATCTTGGGTCAGCGGCGGTTAGGAAGCTGGTTTGCCTACAGCAGCTATGAACTCACCTGTGGTCGGGGGGACTGCTGGGGAGATGGGGTAACGCCAATTGAGGCAGCTCATCTAGAGGGAGCCAAAAACCTGACCCTGGAGAATGTGCTGCATTCTCCCCGACCAGGCAAACTCTGGTACGGCTCGCCCGAACCTTTGAAAACCTGGGCAGATCATCTGGCTTAAGCTGCAGCTCAAGATCTGATCTACCCCTCGAATCACTTAGATCGAATCACTCAGATTCAAGATTTCCCCCAGTATTACAATCGTTACATTTCGGTTACATTAACGTTAGCCCTATCCACCTATCGCCCTATTTCGAGCCGATGCTGATTGACCTTCTCCCCTTCCAATTCAAGATCGATCTGACGACCCTGGCAGGCATTGGGCTGTGGGCGCTGGCACTATACCTGGGCTTTTCCCCCGTGAGTGAATGGGTAATGGTCAAACTAGAAAACTGGATGAACCTGGCCGAGCGATCGCTCTACACCTCCACCCAAGAGTATGAGCGCTCTCGAAAAGCCAGTGAATCTCTAAATGCACTATTGGCTTCGCTCCTGAGCATTATCCCTTTCTTAATTGTGGGTGGATTTTGCAACTGGGGCGTAGAAGCTAGCCTGGGACGGAGTTGGACGATTAGCATGGGGATTATTTCCTGCATTGGCTGCGGCGTCTATGAATTGGGTCGTCGTGATGGACAGTCGATGGAATAGTCCAACCGAATTTACGATCGCAAATAGCTAGCCCCATTGACATCGACAATGCCACCCGTCAGGAACTCAGCGCCTGCCGATGCTAGAAACACCACCGTATGCGCCACCTCTTCAGGACGCGCTACTCGGTTAAGCGGACTCTGTCGCCGCACAGATTCCCCAGCCGGACTGTCTAAAATTTCGCGGGCCATGTCGGTTTCTACAAACCCTGGAGCCACAGCAGTGACAAAAATATTGTACGGTGCTAGGTGTTGGGCTAGCGATTGGCTAAAGGCATTGAGTCCGGCTTTGCTGGCTCCATAGGCAAGGGCCAACGGCTCTCCTCGAAAGGCTCCCCGCGAGGTAATGTTAATGATCCGACCCTGGCGACGTTGAATCATATGTTGAGCAACGCAATAGGTCACATTAGCTGCCCCGATCAAATTCACCCCTAATGTCTGTTGCCAGGTCATCTGCCAGTTTTCATAATCGGTAGCATCGACAGGGCTTTCTTGATAAATTCCAGCATTATTCACCAGAATATCAATGTGTCCCAAGGCAGCGATCGCCTGATTCACCATCTTTTCAACGGCGATTGGATCAGCAATCTCGGCTTGCAAAATCAAATGACCCGAACCCGCTAGAGATTTTTGGGTTTGTTCAGCAGTCTCTTGTTGATGCCCATAATGAATCACTACGGTTGCCCCCAGCTTGGCAAAGGCGGCAGCGATCGCTTGACCAATTCCGCGAGATCCACCTGTCACCAATACGTTCTGACCTTGAAAAGATAGCGGAGTCATGATCTCAATTCCTGTTTTCAATTCCTGTTTTCAATCATCGCTAGAGCCATCATTAAACATAAAGCCCTGTGCCGCCTGCTGCGTGGGTGCACAGGGTTTTAGAGCTGGTTTTTAATGAAGCCAAGGGACTTAGCAATATTTGAGCGTCCATAATTTGAGCAATCCAGCGCTAACCCGGTTAA
>DATNOY010000850.1:0-7785 GCA_036703495.1 Coleofasciculaceae cyanobacterium | reverse complement strand
GCCTTTATCCTCAAGCGTTGAGCAATCCAATAGAGCCGCAGTCCCCTGCTGAAATTTCTTCAGCAGCTGAATCAGCGTTTGTTTTTCAGCATCGGTCAAATGGGACGTTAGCTCCCTGGTGCGGCAAAAGTGATCGGGCAACATGTCTGTCAACCGCTGTCGTCCTGCTTTAGTCAGTTCAACCCGCAGCATCCGCCGATCGCCCGGAATCGGTTTGCGTTTCACCCAGCCATCTCGTTCTAGTCCATCCAACAAGCCCGTGACCGTGGCTCGAGTAACGCCCGTCCGATCAGCGCAGGCAGAGGGCGTAATCCCCTGCTGATCGGCGTGAAATAGCTGCATTAACAGCGTAAACTTACCCATAGATAGCCCGTAGCGGGCAAAGTGTACCGCCGAAGCCTCCTGGAAATCTGCTGTTGCGTTGAGAAACGCAATGCAGGTTTCAGCAGACATGATATCCAGTTCGGGAAAACGATCGGCGAGGTGGAGTAGCGTTTGGCGATCGGTAGAGGGGCGAAGAGGGATCACGGGTTTCTAGGCATGCTGGGTTAATTTTATTACTGCCCAGCTTACCCTAAATCTCCAAAAGACTGAAAAGGGCTGACTTTTTGTGGGGCGATTGTGGGGCGATGCATAGTTTGATGCTGAAATAGAATTATGGGACTAACGCGACGAACATTTCTACGGCAAATGGGGTTGGCGCTAACTGCCTGCGGACTCAGCGAGGTAGGACTGGCGCTGTTGAGCGATCGCTACCAGCAGGCGATCGCCCAACCCACCCGCCGGAAGTTGGCGCTGCTGGTGGGAATCAACCAATATTCTGAGTCGGTTTGTGATTATAGCCCTGCCAAAGGGACAGCGCTCACCGGCTGCTTGACCGATGTGGCCTTGCAGCAAGAGCTGCTCGGGCATCGGTTTGGGTTTCAAGCCAGCGACATCCTCACTTTGACCGACCAACAGGCGACGCGGCAAGCCATTGTGGATGCCTTTCAGTCTCATTTGACGGCACAGGCTCGTCCGGGAGATGTCGTCGTGTTTCACTTCAGCGGTTTGGGCAGCCGGATCAAGCTACAGAATCCTGGAATGGTAGCGGATAGCCCTGAGCAGACTAGCCTAGAGCAGACTAGCCTAGAACAGAACAGCCTTGTGCCCGTGGATGGCTGGCTGCCGACCGAAGAAAACCCGTTGATCCACGATCTGATGGCAGAGACCTTAGGCGGGCTGCTGCGATCGCTCGCTACTGAGCAGATCATTACTTTTCTAGATACGAGCTACACCACCCTTGGCAGAACCCTGCAAGGCAACCTGCATATTCGATCGCGTCCCAATGCCCCCAGTGGAGAGATGGATTTGGTAGAGCGTGGGCTGCAGGCCCAGCTTAGCCGACAGGCTGGCATCTCCCCCGATCAGATGCGATCGCAATGGCGATCGGGTCAACTGCCAGGACTCTTATTATCGGCTGCTGGCGACCATCAGGTGGCCACCGAAGGGCAATGGAATGGGTTCAGCGCCGGGGTGTTTACCTATGCCCTGACCCAACAGCTCTGGCGAACCACTCCTGCCACAACGCTCTATTTCAGCCTGAGCCAAGCCACTGGCGCAGTTCGTCAAACTGCAGGACTTGAGCAACTCCCTGGGCTAACCGGGAAGGGGCAGTCGATCTTCAACCTCTTGCCACCCAATGGTGAGGCTTTGCCAAGTGCCGATGGTGCAATTACGGCAGTAGATGAGGAGGGGAGAGCCCAGGTTTGGCTGGCAGGCTTACCGGCAGCGGTTATAGAAAATTATGGGGCCTCGCTGCTAGAAGTGCAGGCGGAGGGGGCTAAAGTGCTGGTGCAAGTGCGATCGCGAGATGGGCTGATGTTCAAAACGCGCTTGCCTGCGGCAGAGAGTGCTGTGCAGGCTGGGCAGCTGGTGCAGGAGCGAGTGCGAATTTTGCCCCGCAATGTTGGGCTAACGGTGGCGATCGATGCCAGCCTGGAGCGGATTGAGCGGGTGGATGCCACGAGTGCCTTTTCTGCCATCCCCAAAGTGTCTTTGGTCAAGGCGGGAGAGCAGCCGGCGGACTTTCTGTTTGGCAAAAAACAGCCGACCCAAACCTTGACGGCTTCGCTGTCGCCGCTGGTCACGGATCAAGCCACCCCGGCTGAACGCCCTGATGCTAAAGAATTAGGGCTGCCGAGCCCAACAGAGGCTAAAGACCTGCCAGCACCTCTTGTTAATCCCCAATCTTTTCCAGCGAAGAGTAGCTATGGCTTGTTTTACCCCGGACGGGATGCCATTCCTAGCACGCTGATTCAGGAAGATGAGGCCGTGAAAACGGCCGTCAATCGCATGACGCCACAACTGCAGACGCTGCTGGCAACCAAGCTGCTCCGCCTGACTGAAAATCAAGGATCGTCGCGTTTGGGGGTGCGGGCCGCCCTGGAATTAGTGACGCCGCAGGCTGTCCGTCTGTTGATGCAGCAGGAAACTCCGCGGGCGACCTGGAAACCTCCTGCCCTCCGATCGCCCTCCTCACCAGAACGGAGAATTTCGCCCGATGCCCTGACTCTGCCGGTAGGTAGTCAGATTCAATATCGGTTAACCAACTACAGCGATCGCCCGCTCTACTTTGTGGTGTTAGGGCTGGATGCCGCAGGCAACCCGATCGCTTTCTATCCGCTGCGGCGAACTGGAACAGCTTATGGGTCTGAAGAAACCACTCTGCTGCCAGACATCCCCTTAACGATTCCGCCAACGGAAGCAGCAGACTGGAAGCTGCAGACCGGGGGATTGGCTGAGACGCATCTCATCTGCAGCGCTACGCCGCTCACCCAAACTTATCAAACCTTAGAAACTGCTCTGCGCTCTAAAACAGATGCTCGCCGGATGGCGCTGTTGTCTAATCCGTTGGAGGTGGTGCAAGCTCTGCTGCAGGATTTGCATGAGGCCAGCATTCCCGGGTTGCCCGAGGCAGACATTCCGGCAGATAGCTATGCGATCGATGTGAATGCCTGGGCCACCTTTAGCTTCATCTATCAGGTGATTTGAAACCTCCCTGGTTTGATACGCTAGTTTGGCAACAACATTAGCGGTAGGGGCGCAAGGCCTTGCGCCCCTACAGGGGTATACGATTTTCCCGCAGATCCCTAAAGTTGACCTCGGGCTTTCAGTTGGAGGTAGCGATCGACTAACTCTTCTGTCATTTGATTGGCAGGGGCATCTAAGATCAGCACTCCTTTTTGTTTCAGCGTGGCCAGGGCCACCTGGCGTTGATTGAGCAGATCGATCGCCACTGCCCGCGCGTAGGCATTGGGCAGATCTTGCGTGGGGGTTTCTGCTTGTACATTCACCTGTGGATCGCGGAGCGTCACACAAAAGGGTAAATAGCGAGGAGACAGACGCACCATAGCGGATAGCAATTCGGCTGAGGCAGTCTTATCCACTACATCGGTAATGAGTACAACCAGGGCACGTCGGGATTGCTGCTGGGTAATCGTGGTCACGGCTCCCAGATAATCTGGCTCTTGCAGAGTCGGCTGAATGGGGGTCAAGCGATCGATCAATTTAGCCAACTGACTCTGCCCGCGTTCTGGCGGAATCCAGGTATGCAAAGCCCGATCAAACACCCCAATGCCAACGCGATCGCCCCGATGCAGCCCGGTCACTGCCAGCGACAGGGCGGCGTTGAGTCCCCAGTCAAACCGAGCTAATCCCTTCACCTGAGCCGTCATCAGCCGCCCGCCATCCAGCAAAATAATCAGCGTTTGCTCTTGTTCGGGTTCCAAGACGCGTAGCAAAGGGCGATTCTGAGGAAAAGCAGGATTCACATGGCGGGCCGTCGCCTTCCAGTCAATCAAGCGCGGATCATCGCCAAGGCTGTATTCCCTCAGCTCGGCAAATTCGGTGCCCATACCCAACCGTTTGGCTTGGCGGATGTTGCCCGTGGTTTGTAGCGTCAAGCGCAGGGAGAGCGATCGCAGACCTACCAAATCAGGATAGACCTCTACAGTTTCAGCCTGGGGAATCATCCAATCGTGCCATGCCAACCCCCATCGACCCAATTGCCGGATCTGAATGCCGCCCCAGTTGTACTCACCCCGCTGCCGGGGCAAAACGGTGTAAGCGATCTCAGTCTGGGTAGCGGCCGGCAGGGTTGCCTGTAACGTCTCCGGGCTGACGGTCATTTTGGGGGGAGCGTAATCTCGAATTTGCAAGGTGGCCGGACGCGTTCCCGATTGAACCGTTAGCTTGACCGGATTCTCTCGCCCAATGGATAGCCGATGCAGCGGCTGACGGCTAACCGTGACGTGTTCCCCAGCCCGCCAGCTGTCTACTGCTGCTAGCCCCAGCACCATGCCATCCCACAGCAGCGTCACCCAAAACGCTATGCCTAATCCGGAAGGGGAATTGACCAGGGCGATCGCCAACCCCATGCCGGTTCCTAATCCAAGCAGTTGGTAGACGCGGGCAGAGGGAATCATAGGCGGTACGGGGGAGAGGGAACGGATGAAGGTTGAAAGAAGGCGAGAATGTCCCGGCTAGCGTGGTACGGCAACCTGGTTCAAAAGAGCTGCAATCACGTGATCCATTTTTAGTCCATCCATCTGGCTTTCGGGGCGGAGGATGAGGCGATGGCGGAGCAGGGGCAGGGCGATCGCTTTGACATCGTCTGGGGTGACAAACGATCTGCCAGCCAGCCAGGCGGTGGCTTTACTGGCCTGTAGCCACGCCACGGCCGATCGGGGAGAGGCTCCTAGCGCTAAGTCAGGATGCTGGCGCGTTCGCTGGACTAGGGCCAGCAGGTAATCGAGCAGTGGCTCAGAGACTTCGATCGATCGCATCGACTGTCGTGCCTGTAAGATTTGCTCCACGGTGGCGATCGGCTTCAGCGTTGCCAAATCTAGCCGCTTGGTTTGCAGCCCCGCTTGGGCGTTGAACAGCATTTGCTTTTCAGCTTTGGCGTCCGGGTAGTCTATGACCAGTTTGAACAAGAAGCGATCGAGCTGGGCTTCGGGGAGGGGATAGGTGCCTTCAAACTCCAGTGAGTTCTGGGTCGCAATCACCCAAAACAGCGGCGGTAGCGGCATACTTTTGCCGTCTAGGGTTACCTGCTGTTCTTCCATGGCTTCTAGCAGGGCTGCCTGGGTTTTGGGTGGCGTCCGGTTAATTTCATCCGCCAGCAAAATTTGGGTAAAAATTGGCCCTTGCTTCAGCGCAAAATCGCGCGTGTTGAAGTCAAAAATGTTGGTGCCCAAAATATCCGACGGCAGTACATCCGGGGTGAGCTGGATGCGGCGAAACTCTGCCTGCAATAGCTGTGCCAGCGCTTTTACCGTCAACGTTTTGCCGGTGCCCGGCACGCCTTCGAGAATCACATGCCCCCCCGATAGCAAAGCCACCATCAGGTGCCGCACCAGATCGGGCTGACCCACCACAATCTGACTGAGCGTTTTGGCAAGTTGAGTAAAAAGAATCGGGGGTTCGTTCACGAGTACGGAATTAGGAGAGTGATGGAGAATTGGGACTGTGGACGCCGTAGTTGATGGAGGTAGTTGAGGGAGAAAGTGGGGGATGAGTCAGGCTCAAGCCGCTTCATTTTTCCAACTTCTGCCGAATCGCGTACCAACTCCTCAACCAGGTTAGCAACTCTTGTGGATCAGGACGGTAATTTTGGGCGGCAGTGCGCTGGGCTAAGTTCAAAGTTGCTTGCAGTTCCAGAGGCGGTTGTCCGGTTTGCTGCTGCCAGGCAGCACTCAGCGCTTCAGCCTCCAGCAGGGTTGGGCCTAACCCTAGCGATCGCTGCAGGTGCAATTGTTCCGTTTTACCGATCGTCTCCACCACAAAATCACTACAGTTAGCTTTTTGCAATACTCCTGCGAGGGCCTGAATATAGGCTTCGCTGTTATCCACCGTGGGCTCAGTGAGGGAGATGGGTGCGCCCAGCCGCCGGTTCAAGCCCCAAATTGACACCAGCAGGATGACACCAGCTTGCAACGCCACGATCAGCAAAGGTGTTTGAAAGAGATAGTGGAGCAGGCTATGGGAGGTTTCGCGGCTAATTACCGCTTTGTCTTTGTAGCCATGCATGTATTCATCCACCCAAATCGGCTGTCCTGGCTCTGTCACCAGCTTTGCCAAAAATTTGAAGTTGCCGGGTTCATCCTGATAGGCATTGGCTGCCAGGAAAGCAGTCGAGCAAAAAATGATCCGACCTTTACCTAGCTTTTCCTCCCAGACGACTGAGCCATAAGCATCGCTGAGCCGGGGTTGAACTGCCGCTGATTCTTCCCCCTGACTGGCAGCCAAACGGCGACTGGTTTCAATCGTGACGCTTCCCGCTGGGCTGGTCAACTGCGAGCGGAACGGGGCTTTGGTAGGAGCGGTTCTCACCCCCAGCAGTACCAATACATTGCCTTGGGCAATCCACTGTTGATTTTTGGCCGTAAACCCGCCAAAGCCGTTATTAATTTGGATCAGCGTCAAAGGTGGAGCGGGAGAGGATGAAACCTTGACTTCTGTTGCCGCCGGCGTTCGGGGATGAGCTGGTTTGATTAGCTGATCGATTGGCTGTTGCCAGCGCTGCACTGGGCTACCTTGGGATTGCATATAGGCAAACCATGCCCCATAGCCGTTCGGCGCTCGGCTGTAGGTAGAGCCTTGCAGCAGGTTGGAACGGGGCGCGCTGAACAGGCTCAACCCAATTATTGTGAGGAGAGCGATCGCACCGAGCCAGAGCCAGCGGTTCTTGAAGGTCATTGGGGGGACAGAGGAACGGGAACGGCATCAATCTCCCGGTAGGCTTGCCAGCAGCGATCGCAAATTTCTGCTGAAATGGGGGCTGTGCTGAAGCAGAGGGATTCGTGGGTACGGAGCAGCAGATGATACGGTTGGGGGCGATCGAGCTGACTGAGGGCGTGTAGTAGGGTTGTATACTCGCCGTCTGTGCGGCTGAGATCTTGAGCAATCAGCTGTTGGTCATTGAGGCGTTGCAGCATAGCCTGGTAGAGGGCTCGGCAGGACTCCCGGTAATTGCCTTGCTGGCGGGACTGTTGCGATCGGTGCAGCCATTCGCTGACGGCTAACGTCTCGACGGTTAGGGTGGAGAGAAGGGGAGGCGATTGCCGCAACCGCCAGAATATAGCCAGGTAGGGACGAATCAGCCGGTAAAGCTGCCACCCTAAAAAGCTAGCGAGTCCAATCACAATTAGCCAGAACAGACCTTGTAAAAGCCAAGGGGGAATTTGCCAATCATTGCCATTGAGGGAACCGAGATTGCCAGACAACAGTAGCTCTAGCCACTCCCCAAACCGCTGTTGGAGTTGCTGGATCTGCCAGTCAAAGTTGGTCTTTTCAAAGGTTCCAGCCACGTTTGTCTCAATCTATGCTGCCCAAATCCCCGCTGCCCAAATCCCTGCTGTCCAGATATCTGTTCGGCACTATTGTTCGGCACTATGCCATGCTGTTTTCAATTGCCCAGCGGGCTAGTTCTGTGCGGTTGTGCAACCCCGTTTTACCCAACATGTTGCTGACATGGCTTTCAATAGTGCGTTGGCTAACGTTCAGCTCATCGGCAATTTCACGATTGGCCATACCGCGAGCCACAAACTGGACAACCCGCAGCTCGGTTGGCGTCAGCTCAACATCAAAAGGCACCTGAATTTTAGGAGAGCTATCGCTGCCCTTATCTTGGCGCTGAATTAATCGCGACGCTTGCTTCAAAGAAGACTCCACTTGAGCCACAAGTTCTTCGGGCTCAAAGGGTTTCACCATATAAACATCTGCACCCGTGTTCAAACCCTT
>DATNOY010000849.1:0-3359 GCA_036703495.1 Coleofasciculaceae cyanobacterium | reverse complement strand
CGCTCAATACCTTTCATTTAAGTGAGGCAGAAGCAAAAGAGGCGATCGCTCAAACTCATCAAGCGACAGGACTGCCCTGCACAGATGTGATTCGCTTTGGAGCCGAGCCGATTGTGGATGCCATTCTGGGATAACGGGCGATCGCAGCCCGAGTATGAGACCCTGGCATTCTCATTCTGCACTGCGGTTTCATTGGGGTTGGCTAGCCACGGAGGATACCGCCACAGCAGATTTTGGCTGCACCAGCACATAGACGACGTAGGATTCGGAGGTAGCCGGCAGAGAGAGCGTCAAGGGTGATGGCGTACCTTGAACCACAATCGTAGACTTGCCCGGTACTGCGGTGATTTTTGAAGCCGTGATTTCTGAAACAGCTGTTGCAGAACTGGAGGCAGGACGTCCCGCCCATGTTGGAGGATGTGCAGCTTGCGACAGCATGTTTAACGAAGCTGGCTTAGCTGGGATTGACTGCTGAAGAAAAGCTGGCAGTCCCGAAAGAGAGAACATTTGCGGCACACTAGTTAGGGCAAATGTGACGAGGGAGCTAGTCAACAGCAAAGACGTTAAAAAGAGGCTTTTTTCGCGCCCTGGATTTTCCAAGACGGTCGGCATTTCTGGTGATTCACCCAGGGAGTGATCGGGCATGGCGGCGGAAGAAACGGTGGAGGACAGATTAACAGATTGCATGGCGAAACTCCTTTAGAACGCAAATCCTTTGAGGATTGAGGTGTTATCTACTCTTATGTCCTCAAAGTAGAACTTATGCAGTTGGCTGTCTGCCAGAAAAAGTCAGAAGAAGTCAGATCTCAGGTCAGGGAATAAAGGTCAGGGAATAAAGGTCAGAAAAAATCCGGTAGAAGGACGCTAAGCCAATTCCTCTTCTGTCTGCTTGGCAAAAGGGGTTGGAGCATGAGGGTCAATTGACAGAAGCGATACCCACTTAAACTAGCTATAGGGCAGATTTTTTGAGAGCCGCGCTCCGCCCGGCTCTCAAAAAATCACCGTACTTTGTTCGAGCGCGCAGCGCTATACCAAACCCTCAGCCTAGGGCACCAAGCTGAAATCGTTGGCTGTGAAGGTTGCCAGGTTGGCAATGCCCGTTGCGCCCAGTTGGTTGTCGAGATTGCCCAGGACACTGATTTTGCCGCCTGCACCCAGGTTTTCGGAGTAGACAAGACGCTCTTTTTGCAGGGTGGTGTTGAAGTAAACGAAGACGCCTGCTTTGGCAGTCACATTCGGGTTATCCGCGATCGCCTTAGCTGCCACGGCTGCTGCCGAGAAAGTATCTGTCAGAACAATGACATTCTTATCGCCCGAGATTTGTCCAGCCGTGCCCCTCTGGAAGTTAATTTGGTTGATATTGAGATCGCTGGAGTCCAACACAAACTTATCTGTGCCAATCTGGTAATCCTGCAGCGAATCAGCTTTGCCAAAGACCTGGATGCCATTTGCTGCGGTCACCGGACTACCCGTAAAGGGCTGACCGGCAAACAGGAAGCGATCGGCTCCTGCACCACCGGTCAGCACATCAACATCGTTATCGCCCAATACGCCGCCGGTCAGCGTATCATCACCACTACCACCAATCAGCGTATCTACACCCGCCCCGCCGTTGGCAATCAGCGGGGTGCTGGTGCCGCTGCCGTCAAGGCTGTCATTGCCGTCATTACCGTTGAAGGTGACAGACAATACACCCGTTGCTGATAAGTTACCGACTTTAAAGAGGTCATCGCCACCTTCACCGCTCACTTCAAAGGCTTCGGCGGTATCTACGGTGAGTTTGAACGGAACAAGATTAATCCGATCGAAAATAGCTTTCGTCCCTTGCTGAGCCAGCGTGAAGCTATCCCCTAAGGCAACAGAACCATTAACTTCGATCGTATCAAATCCAGTGCCGCCGCTCATTAGGTCACTACCATCCCCGTCATCCCATTTCAGGATGTCATTGCCACTGCCGCCCAGCATGGTGTCATTGCCTTTACCGCCTTCTAAGGCATCATCGCCACTACCGCCATCTAGCCTGTCGTTGCCTAGCCCGCCATCTAAACTATCGCTACCCGCGCCCCCAAACAGCCTGTCATTTCCTTCATCGCCATTGAGGGTGTCATCGCCTGCACCGCCAAATAGAAAATCTTTGTCTTTCCCGCCATTCAGGGTGTCATCGCCTGCACCGCCAAACAGAAAATCATTGCCGCCCAAGGCGTTGAGCAAATCGTTTCCTCCAAAACCAAACAATCTACCGTTTCCGTTATTCCCGTTAAGAATGTCGTTGCGGTTTGTACCTTTCTTGATGGTGGTTTTTTTCTTAGACATGATGGATAACTCCTGAATGAATCGTGTAGTTAGACAAGCGTGAACAGCAAAACACTAAATACCAGCGAATTGATGAGGGGGCGATCGCTCTAGAAGACTTGCTCCACTTGGGTTTCGCTTCACCCGATGTCATCAAATTAATCGGTTCTTCAGCGCAAGTCAGTCTGAGAAAGTCAGGTTTAAAGTCAGAAAAAGTGAGAAGACAAAATCGGACGAACTGGGCGCATCCCCGATTGACAGCCTAAAAAGGCATATCCCTGGGGATACGCCTTTTTCACAGATGCAGCGTTTCTATCGAGCCGCGATCGCTTCAGTCAATCTCGCCGACATCAGTTACGCTTGACCTCATGTCATCCCATGAAGGGATTAGCACAGGCGTTCTATTGCAGAATTGTGGTTCCGATCGCCTTCACAAATAGTTGGTGAACCCGGAGAAAGGGGGCTGCATCTTCGCGCAGCAGGAGAACCGCTGTATTCGCTTCCAAAATTAACCAGGATTGCTATTTTGATTCAAAATCATCATCCAGAGACGATTCAATTTCAGTCAAATAACGATTGAATCAATTGCTAATTTAAGCTTTATATGCAAATTTTTTTAGCTAATTTCTCTAGCTTATTCCTAATTTTCAATTGAGGCAGTCTGAAAAAGTCGGAGAGAGTCTGACATTGATAGAGCGATCGCCAGGAAAGAAAGTTAAAAAGTCAGAAAAAGTCATCTAATCAGCTTTTAAGGCTAAAAACTTCAAAATAAAGCTGATCGGTATCAAGAGTTTTGCTACAATTTCAGGCTAAATACAACGAAGCTATTTCCCTGAGATGCATCATGAAGAATAAGATTTCAATCCCATTATTTTGGCTAGCAAGTTCTAGATGAACTGTTTTCTAATTCAATCTTTTCTATTCTTTTATTTGCGATCAGATAGACCCTATTAACGCTGGATTAAGATCTTCCAAACTTCATCAACTCACAATAATATGAAGTGGCGTTGTTGCATAAAGATTGTGAGATAAGTAGAATTTTTAATGATTTAGAAGCCTCTGTCTAT
>DATNOY010000848.1:0-5458 GCA_036703495.1 Coleofasciculaceae cyanobacterium | reverse complement strand
TCCTAAGTATGTTATTTCTGTATCGACGGCGATATTGATGCCCCAAAACAGACTCAGCGCTAGCAAGATAGAACGGTTAAGTTTCTGAGTGGTGGGGTGTTTCTGAAACCTACTAGCCTCTGGGATTTCCTGGTTGCTTTTACAGCGATCACAGCGGGCTATAAGCTGTTAACTGAGGGGAGAGTCAGCTTCTAAAAAATTAGTTCAAACATTTCGCTTTGCCGAGCAGACCCGCTTTTACAGATTTCCAAACACTTCGGCTGAGAACATCTCGTTCAACTCATGCAGATGGGGCGAGAATACAGCCATATCTTTGGGGCTGAGGTAATCGTACATCTCCCATTGCAATACCTCCAGCATATCTTGTACGAGCTGCCAACTTACCTTGAGCTGCGGATACAGCATAACGCACAAGGGAAATAGCTCTTGCCGTACCGATCGCAAATTGCCTTCTAAAGCGCATAGGCAAAGATAAACTTGAAACATCTCCACATCGCGGATGCTAGAAGTTCTGACGATTGTGGAAGCAAGCAGTCCCGTATAAGTTTGATAGCCTGTGTGCATCCGGCTGACATGGTTGCAAACCGCATGGGCGATCGAGGTGCTAATTGGCAAAAGATGCTGGACTGCCATTAATTCAGGTGAATGCATTGCGTGGTTTGCAGCTGCTTCGCAAGCGTCTCGCAGGGGCATATACATATGGTCATCCATCACTTTGAGGTAGAGCCGCATAAAGGATTGCTCTGCCGGTGATAGCGTCTCCAATACCTTCTGCCCTGTGTAATGGAGATGCATACTGACAAAGCCAATTACACGGGGATCAATAGAAGTGTACTTTTGTCGAATTCTGCCAAACGGACTTCCTACAATTGCGGACAAGCGCTGTGGTGCTTTACCTTCCGCATAGGCTTGGAACATGAGTTTGAACAAGGTATGGATATCAGCTGCAATTTGCCAGGGATCAACAAGCTCAGGCGCAATGCCATGCCGAGGAATTTCATTTGAAAGGAGATCTGAGGTTAATGCCCAAGCTGCAGCACTGGCCATATTGAGATGCTTCAAGGCTTGACCTGCCGTCTTGGCTCGTCCTGCTGGAGATACAAGGTCATCCTGATGCTTCACTTGGCGCTTGTGTTCAGATACATCATAGGCATTAATCACCCGAACATATCTAGAAGCCCAGATGGTAGCAAGAGATTTACTGTTCGGCTCAGGCGTAGAAATTCCAGTTCCTTCCACGGCAGCAATCCTCAGTGGCATCAGCGAGAGGTCACGAGTCTAGACAGCGGCAGATGTCCGGAGATCTGCATCTAGAACATTTTTCACTCCTCCTTATCCAGGGGGCGTAGGGACTGCGCTTCTAGCTAGGGGTACCACCCGCACCCCATTTTCCGGACTTGATTTGCATAGGAAAAACCAAAAGCGCTTCGCATTCTATGCAAACTGAACCATTTTCTAAATGCCCTGGGCAGCTTGCAGAAAACAATCTGTAATTCACGCAATTAGGAACAGCTATAAGTTGTGACGCTTCAGGAAACAGAACAGCACCTTGCTAATTTTACTTAAATACTAAAAATAAGTTGTCGGTGGATCTGTAATTCTCAATGCTTTAGGCTTTAGCTTTCAAAACAATACAGCCAAAACAATACAGCTTGTCTTAAAAGTACAGATCATTTTATCTACAGTGCTTCATACTTAAATCAAACCAGATTATTATGCTCCGTAAGGTTTGCAGAAAGAATCTGTGCTTCCCATAACTACAAACAGCTA
Source organism: Coleofasciculaceae cyanobacterium (assembly GCA_036703495.1). Lineage (GTDB taxonomy): Bacteria > Cyanobacteriota > Cyanobacteriia > Elainellales > Elainellaceae > Drouetiella. The sequence continues at coordinate 3,688 of DATNOY010000848.1, read as the reverse complement.
TCAAGATTTTACTTTCCTCCAATCTTCCCCAAATTGCCTGGAGTATTTCTCACTCCCATTAAGTTTGAAGTGGGGCTACACCCCGGCGGCTGCAGTATATTCCCGTACCTGGTAATATCGAGTACATAGGAAAGATCATATTTTGAGATTAAACGCCAACCTATGTTCTTAGAAAAACTGATTTTTTGATAGATTTTGTTAATATGGCAATCCCAAATCAGTCATGAGAAAACCCAGAGGAGTTGGGGACTACTGCTAGCCCAATGCTTGGTGAATGTCCCCTGGAAGGAAAAGAGCACTGCTCCATCCACCGGCTCACCCCTCATTTAGATGGCTATAGAAAGAAGGACTTTTATAGCATTTCTCACTCCTGTGCAATCCAGGCTGTGCAATCCAGGGAGCCTAGAGGCTACGTCTCCCGTCGTTTGATCCCTGTATCCCATTTTCTGTCCTTGATTGGTATGGAAAAAGCTATATGAGGAACTTTTTGACCCAGTTAGATTCTGTTAAGTGGCACCTATAGTCCTCGTTGTGGATTTACACTGGATGCGTTTTTTCCTGAAGACTAGCTCAATTCTCTTGCCAACTGTAGCACTGTTGGTGAGCTGCAATAATTCGGTGAGTTCACCAGCTGCGTCTCCAGTTGTTGGGAGCACTGGCTCACCAACAGCTACGGCTACAACTCCAGCAGCGTCTCCTCCTGCTGAGCCTTCCCCCTCAGCTAGCGTCACCAACACGCCTTTAATTTCAGCGCAAGGAATAGGCGCTGCCCGATTGGGTATGACCCTAGCAGAACTTAAACAAGCCTTGGGATCCGATGTAGAGTTTACGGTGAAGTCGCCTTTTTTGGTTGATTTTGATGCGATCGCTGTTCGTAAAAATGGCGAGGTGCAGTATTACATTCTCTATCTAGCCGGCCAATCTTTTTCTGACCGAGACGTCATTCAAGGATTAGTCACCGATAATTCTAAATTCAAAACGGCGGAGGGAGTTGGTCCGGGGACATCGCTCGTGGAAGCCGAACGAGCCTACGGCAAAGCTACTTTGTCTTACAACACCCAAAATGAGTCCAGGGAATATGCCCGGTTTGAGCGTCAGCCCGCTGCTAATATTTCCTTTGCGACCGGTAATGGCAATACCAAACCTGCAGGAATCTACCCATCGCCAACGAGTGACTACAATGAGACTCATGAGTTTCAAGCAAATGCCGCTATTCAATCTGTCCTAGTAGTTTGCCTGACAGATGCTTGCGCCCCCGCTTCACCCAGCCGACCATAGTAGAAGACCATAGTAGGAGGATGAAACCATGGCAAAGCTGCTGATTATGGTAATTGTCGCATTTTGGGTTAGTGCGATCGCCCTAATTTCGGTGCAAAACGCAACGCCTATCGTTTTAAAGTTTCTTACCTTTCAGTCAGTACAGTTGCCGATGGGGTTGGTCATTGCTTTGAGTGCAGCAATCGGCATGGTGGGGATGGCGATTATTCTCCCCCTGAGTCGATCTGTGATTGCATCCTCAGAACGCGAAGATTTTGAATAGGACGAAAGCCCTTTCCCCCCCAATACCTTAAGCTCAGATATCCTAGGCCCCGATATCTTAAGCTCAGACATCTATAGCGAGTAAATCTGCCCATCAATCAACAGGCGCGTTATCCCTTTGGCTTGCAAATAAGGTCTGACTTTTTGGAGAACTCGCCCATCTGGAACCTTAACCACCCGCTGCATCCGCCGCAAAAACCGCTTGGCAATCCGGTGGTTGTCAAAAATAGGCAGGGTCTTTTCCTGAGTTTCTTCTGTGGGAATTTGTCCCAATTCAGCAAAGTCTTTCAGAGGACGGGTAATAAGTTCAGACGCTCGATCGACAACGACATAGCAGATGCGAGGGATGTGAGCCTCTGCTAGAGGCAAAACCTGGATTTGTCGTCCACTGCGAATCTGAACGCCACCAAAACCACCCAGCTCATCGTCATCACCTAGATCAAGATCAGCGTCATCTTCTAAATCATCATCCAAGTCATCGTCTAAATCATCATCCAAATCATCGTCTAGACCTTCTTCACCTTCTTCTAGATCATCCTTCGCTAGACTAACGTCAATTAACCCAGCAAACGCGTCATCTAACTGAGGTTTGGGGGAAGGTATCGTCTCAACGGTGTGCGAGAGATCATCAATGCCCAAATTGGACTGAGGACTGATCACACTGACAGGAATAGAACCGCTTCTAGAGCGAGTCAGCGTAGTTTCAAGCTCCAGTTGAGCTGGCTGTAGATCAGAGAGTCCTTCAGCCTGAAGTTCTTTAACTTCTGATGCAGGCAATTGCTGAGGCTGACGCCGTTGCGGGGGTTTTGGTTTTGCTTTAGTAGATAGAACGGGTTGTGCCACTACAGGCGGGGTTAAAGCCTGATCTTCTGGAGGTTCTTCTACCGCTTCCACCAAGAGAGGCTCTTCTGAGACAGATTCAATCCCAGGCAGCAATTCTTGCTCTACTGCCCCTCTGCCCGATCGCTTCTGCTGGACTAGTGCTTCATATTCCTGCTCTGGCAGGCTTTGCTTTAAAATGCGGCTAATCGTACTATTGCTGACGCCATAGCGACTCGCCAACGTGGCCGTTGTTTCGTCCAACTGACGATAGGCACCCAGGATCTCATGCTTATCGGATTCAGACAGTTTTCTGGGAGCCATGCCGACAACTTACCTCAATTACCTATCTCCAAGCCGCTTATCTACTGTAGCAAACGCAACACGTCGTGCGCTCACCAGCCTACAACTTATTGGCAATTTAACCTACTCCGAATCGCAGCTCAATCGCAGCCTCAGGCAAGAGCAGAAGCTGCTTAACCGCGCCGCCGCCCTGCCCGCCGCCGAGTGGATAAATCGTACTCTAGGGCAGCTCCGATCGCAACTAAGCAGCCGCTAAATATCCAGAAGACTTCCGGCAATGCTCCAGTCTGGTAGTTAGGAATATTGTTGGTGGCGTAGTTAAACCACACGTCTGCAATGTAATAGGAAAAAGCTGAAAAGGCAATGAATCGCCAAGATAAGGCGAATCTGCCTCCCCAAAACGCCAGCAGTAACGTGGTTGCCATAACAACGAGAATCACATCTCCCACAATATAGAGCCAAGAAATATAGTCTGCGAAAGGGGTGAGCTGATTCTCTAGGGCAACCGCCCATGCAGGCGCTTGAGCAGGCGGCTCAGCAACAGCAGGGCTAGAACTGACGGGCGGTAAGGCAGCCGGAGAGTTTCCTGTAACGGGCTGAGTTAAAGCAGGCGGTGCTGCATCATCAGCAGGGGTTGAAGGTCGCGTGGCAACAACCGCGATCGCAATGCCAGCTACGGCGATCGCTACCAGAATTCCCCACTGTAGCGCAGTCAAGTCAAGTCGTTTTGACAGGACTGCCCGCAAAATTCCCCAGCCCAAAAACAAATAAGCTGGGATAAAGAAGAAGTCTCCTGGCGATACATCGGGTTCAATTCCTAAGCCCACTTCCCAGTAAGCAAAAAACAGATTGCCGATGAAATAGGAGAACATGCCCAAGCCGATCGCCAGCCATACGGTTCTACCGCTGACAATAGCAGAGCTGCGCCAGTTGCGGAAGCACAAGAAGCCTGCCGCCAAAAACGCGATCTCCTCCAGAAAATAGGTAACAATCCTATACCACTCTGGACGTTCTTGCCCAGTTGAAA
>DATNOY010000847.1:0-6435 GCA_036703495.1 Coleofasciculaceae cyanobacterium | reverse complement strand
TCATTGTGGGGCACGCGAAGCGTGCCCCACAATGAAACCGATTAAATGGCCAAGGTAACAACACCTCTCTAACACCTGGGGCTACAGTCAGATAAGACGTTAGGCAGAGATGCCATTCCTCACAGGTTCCTCAGATTGTTTTTCTAGGATCATCTCCGTAGAAACTCATGCCTGAGTAGGACTAGCATACGCCAGTTGGATTGCGCCAGTTCGGAGGTGAGGACAGTGCCCGCTCCAGCGTCGAAGCAGAAAAAGAAGCAGAAAAAACAGAAACCCAAGCATTCTGAGCAGAACAAGCCACCCCAGGATCAGGTCGATCGAGGAACGCGCTCAGCCGCCTGGCAAACTCCGACGCACCCCAACTGCGAATCCTGCAGTGATTGGGTCGATGCATCTTAGATGCCGCCCAGATGCGGCTTAGTTGCGGCGTAGTTGCGGCTTAAAAGCGGTTCGAACATCCTCGCTATTCAAACCGTACGAACAACAGATCTCCCAGTCCCTTCTCCTTTCTTGCCTGCCCACAGGGTTCTATGCCGCAGGATCAACAAACCCAGGTTTCTCCTAACCGATCGCTCAAACCTCATTTAAGGAAGGAAAAGATCAATCATGCCAGTTGAGACAGAGGGCGATCGTCGCATCCCAACACCAGAGCCACATCATGTGGGCAGCAGTCTCCTCATTTGGTTGGCCTGTTTCCTGATCCTCAATTGGATCCTGTTTCGAGAACATTCCTATCCTCGCAAACCCTATAGTGTCTTTGTGGATCAGGTCGAGGCGGGGCAAGTCGTTCGGGCTGAGCTTGGATCTGACCAAATTCTATATGAACTGAAATCGGATCAACCGACTAAGCCCAAGTTTGTGACAGCTCCCGTGCCCCTGGATGCAGATTTGCCTAAAATTCTGCGCGAACATCGGGTTGAGTTTTCAGCAGCTCCCCCCAGCAGCACGAGCTGGCTAGCAACTTTGTTAAGTTGGGTGATTCCGCCGCTCATGTTCATAGGCATCTGGAGTTGGCTATTGAACCGTCAAATGGGAGGTTCGGCAGCGCTGACCCTCGGTAAAAGCAACGCTCGCATCTATTCCGAAGGGACAACCCGCGTGACGTTTGCTGATGTGGCCGGAGTGGATGAAGCGAAAGCAGAACTGCAAGAGATTATTGATTTTCTCAAAAACGCGGAGAAATATACCCGCCTGGGTGCCAAGATTCCTAAGGGTGTTTTGCTTGTAGGGCCACCCGGAACCGGAAAGACGTTGCTGGCACAGGCGATCGCCGGTGAAGCGAACGTCCCCTTCTTCAGCATCTCCGGTTCCGAGTTTATTGAATTATTCGTAGGTATTGGCGCAGCTCGGGTGCGCGATCTATTTGAACAAGCCAAACGCCAGGCCCCTTGTATTGTATTTATTGATGAATTAGATGCTTTGGGTAAATCTCGGGCAGCCGCCGGTTCACCGCTGGGTGGCAATGATGAACGCGAACAAACGCTCAACCAGCTGCTCTCGGAAATGGATGGGTTTGACCCCAACACGGGTGTGATTCTGCTGGCAGCCACCAACCGCCCAGAAGTCCTGGATCCAGCCCTCCGCCGTCCGGGACGGTTTGACCGTCAAGTGGTGGTCGATCTGCCTGACAAGCTCGGGCGGGAAGCCATTCTGGAAGTTCACGTCAAACATGTGAAACTGGCAGGGAATGTAGACCTCTCTAAACTTGCAGCTCGCACGCCCGGCTTTGCTGGTGCCGATCTATCCAATCTAGTCAATGAAGCCGCCCTGCTAGCAGCCCGCCGCAACCACGATGCCGTAACAACCCTCGATTTTAATGAAGCGATCGAACGGCTGCTGACCGGGCTGGAGAAAAAATCTCGTGTTCTCAACGACCTGGAGAAAAAAACGATCGCCTATCACGAAGCAGGACATGCCGTTGTTGGCAGTTTGATGCCGGGGGCTGGGACAGTGGAGAAAATTTCCATCGTGCCCCGCAGCATGGGCGCTTTGGGCTATACCCTGCAAATGCCCGAAGAAGATCGGTTCCTGATGGTGGAGGATGAATTGCGCGGACGAATTGCCACCTTGCTCGGAGGGCGGTCTGCCGAAGAGCTGATCTTGGGAAAGGTTTCCACTGGAGCCAGTGACGACATCCAAAAAGCAACGGATCTCTCCGATCGCTTTGTCACCCTCTATGGCATGAGCGATCAATTGGGTCCGATTGCCTTTGACAAAGTCCAACAACCGTTTCTCGACGGGCTGACCAACCCTCGCCGTTCGGTGAGTCCCAAAGTCGCTGAGGAAATTGACTGTGAGGTGAAAAGAATTATTGAGGGAGCTCACCAGATTGCCTTAACTATTTTGTCAACCAATCAGCCCCTCCTAGAAGAAATCGCTAAAACTTTGTTAGAACAGGAAATTGTGGAAGGAGAAGATTTGCGCAATCTGCTGCAGCGGGCGCAGCCTCCAGCCGAACTGGAACTGTGGTTAAGGACAGGCAAACTCGCTCCGGGAAACGCGCGCCCATCGACCCAGAACTCCAAACATCCTAATGGATCGCCGTTAGGGATAGAATCCTAAAACGTTGAATTACAGCGCTTTGTGCTTAATTGAGTGTGGGTTATTCTTTAAAAGCCGCGCTCCGTGAGACCTCTCAAAAATAACTGTGGCTAACGCAAGTGAGAATTGCTGTATGTCAAGCAAGCTAGCAATTACCCCTGCAGTGCCCCCCAGAGATGATAACTTTCAAGAATCAAAACTACTGCCCATACAAAAATACTGACACCAGCGGCAGCAGCAGCAATATCTTTGATCACCCGGATCTGATGGTTTTCCTGCTGTTCCACAAAATCGCACAAAACCTCGATCGCACTATTTAAGAGTTCCGTAATCAGCATCACCCCGGTTGCTAACAAAATTAAGGCAACATCGACCCATTTTTGCACTAGAAAAGAAAGTCCGAATAAAGGGATAGATAAAACAACTTTATAAGCCACGCTAAAGTCGGAGAGGACGGCAAAATGTAGACCAGACAGAATAACTTTTAACTTACGGAGAGGATGATAGCCAGAGGTGCGAAATTGAGGAGGCATACTGAAATATACTCTAGATGAATGGCGTTGAAATCGGCTTTTACCAAGGGTTACAAGCCTGAGTAATCAATCGATTGAGCACTGCTCACCGTCTTTAATAACGACAATAAGCCTTGAAGAGTTAACCTGCTGCAGATGATAGAAAACTTACAGATTCATATCGAGCCAAGAGCAGCAGTTAGAAGGATAATAGAAGTATAGGAAGTACATCTAAGAGAAGGAGGTAAAAATATGAGACACTCCACTCTATTCCCTAATGAATATCGAGATTTGATCATTGGGTTGATTGTCCTTGGATTAACGCTCATCATCTGGGGTATTTTGATCGCTCCAGTCGCAATTTAGAAAAGTTCAAATTGTCGCGCCCTAGATTGCCTGTCTTTCTAAGCTAAACGTACTCAGTTAAACGTGTTCAGTTAAACGCATCAGCACAATCCCCATGCAGCCCCTTAACAGCCCATGGGGATTTTCGTAGGAATTTCTATTGTAGAAATTGAACTCCCCTTCCTCAATACCGCTACCATTTTTCCGCTTCTACTGCCGGAGAACCAGCTTGACCCGTTCCCCCCATTACCCAATCAATCAACGACTGGATGCGTTCATAGTGAGCCCCCTTCCAGTAAACCTGATGACAATTCTGACACTGAGCAAATTCGTCGTAGTACAGGCGAGTGTAGTAGGGAATTTGGTTTTGAATAGCAGCCTTTGCAACCGCTACTAATTCACCGTTGCAACGAGGACATCGCTGGAACGGGGTTATGGCAGAATGCAGATTAAACCGCTCTAAAACCTCGACTACCTGTTCTTCCGGATGGTCTGACCGCACTGCATACCCATAAGTGACAATACTGCGCTTCAGCAATCCTCGATCTTGAGTCAGTAGAATACGCTGTTCTTGATGGGAGATTTGGGCTAGGTCATCATCGTTGTAATCATTGCGGTAGAGCGCATCGAAGCCCAACAGCCGCAAATAGGTGGCCAGTTTGCCTAAATGCACATCTAGCACAAATCGAATCGACGATAACGGTAGAGGCTGCACCTGAGAGAGGGCTGTAATATCTAGCGTGGTGAATTGAGGATAGACGCTGATGCGATCGCCCGTCTGCACCAAATAGTCAAAATTGACCGATTCCCCATTCACCACAATCAAGTTAACTTCGGGATGGGGGACTCCCAACGCTTCGATAGTGTCTTTGATGGAACCTTTGTCTTTGATGTAATGCGCAAATTCTACCTGTCGGCGGCTGGACGGCAAGAAATCATTGAGATTACCATAGAAGCGAAAAAAAGCGTGAGACACAGAGTTAAGCAACTGAATTGATGAGAATTCCACCTTTACGTTTAGCAGTTAAGCGTTGGTAAGGTGAACAATCTAAAGCAGGAGATCAAGAGTTAATCAATGCGATCGCCCCTTTCGTGGGGTTCGTTATGCAGTATAACGCACCTTATCCGCTGAGATTTAGACCCGAAGAAATAGGCAAACTACTGCTGTTAGGTCAATGCAACCTTTAATGGAGAACTTCTCATCCATGCCAATGGCAGGCAGGTTAGGGCAGATTTAAGTCTAATCTGCATGATTTATGAGGTTTGATCGAGAGTGTTGAAGTTACTCAATTTAAACATGAGATGGAGATGAAAAAGATTAAAATCTCGATAAAGAAGTATTACTGGATTGAGAATCGCTAAATCCAATCAAGTAGACTGCCAATAGAGACATTGATCCTACGGGGTGGCTTCATTGTATGAATGAAGAAGGAGCAGAAATGGACTTGAGTAAGTCTACAATGAGGCTGCGACTGGGTAGCTGTGAGATTTGGCGAGCTGAATCATTTGTACACCTGCGGCAGCGCGAAGCTGTATGAGTGCTGCCTCAATCCAGGACAAAAGCTGGCATAGCCATAGCAATCCCAAATAATGGGTGAGCAGGGGGTGGAGGGGACAGTGCTCCCGCCTGGGGGACAAAGTCCCCAAACCCTGGTGGGTTTTCTCAGGGCTGATTTAGGACTGCTATATCAGAAAAAGGATTCCCGAGAATTACGACATTCTTTAACCACGAAACCCCTAGATGCAGGACAAAAGTTGAAGGACGTGAAAGAACCGATCATTCTGCCTTTACAAACTTTTATTTGAGAACTACTTGCATTAAGGCTCAAAGTTATTGCAAGATATTGGAGTCGATTTACAAAACCTTTCAGTTAAATCTCTTGGCAGGCAAAGCATTGAAGCATTCTATGCTGACAATCCTCAAGCCTAGCTCTAGATTTTAGCTGAGATTTTTTATGGTTTGGATTTACAACTTTGGAGTTTTGCGTGAAACGTAGAAAAGCTTTGTCTCTCTTGGGATGGACTGCCGCAACCGGCGGACTGGCGATCGCCTGTTCTCCCAGTTCTCGTACCAGCGATGCTTCGCAATCCAGTGCCCGTTCCGCTGGCGCTGCCTCCCCAGAAAACGAATTGGTGATTTACTCAGGTCGGGATGAAAAGCTGGTAGGAGAGCTGATCAAAACCTTTGAGTCCCAAACAGGAGCAAAGGTTCAGGTACGCTATGGCGATACCGCAGAGCTAGCCGCTGCCATCCTGGAAGAGCAGCAAAATAGCCCTGCTGATGTGTTTTTTGCCCAGGATGCTGGCGCGTTAGGAGCCCTCCAAAAATCCAATCGCACGACTCCCTTATCCGATGCCCTCTTGAAGCAGGTAGATGATCGCTATCGGTCTACTGCTGGACAGTGGGTAGGCGTCACAGGTCGGATGCGAACGATTGACTACAACACCACATTAGTTCAGCCTCAAGATCTGCCCTCATCGATCTTTGACCTCACTCAGCCTCAGTGGAAAGATAAAATTGGCTGGGCCCCCACCAATGCTTCATTCCAATCCTTTGTGACCGCATTGCGGGTTGCAGCCGGGGAAGAAAAAGCCAAACAATGGCTAGAGGGGATGATAGCCAACAATCCTAAGGTGTACCCCAAGAATGCAGCCATTGTGGAAGCGCTATCGCGAGGCGAAATTGCGATCGGATTGGTCAATCACTATTACCTAGAAAGGTTTAAGCAAGAAAACCCCAACGCGCCGGTTGCCCATCACTATACAAACGATGTCGGTTCATTGGTAAATGTAGCTGGGGTAGCCATTTTGAACACAGCTCGACATCCCCAATTGGCTGAAAAATTTGTCACCTTTTTGCTGAGTGAAGATGCACAGCAATACTTCAGCACCAAAACCTATGAGTATCCCTTGGTAGCAGGCACAGCAGTTGCGAGTAGTAACCTGAAGGCGCTCGATCAAATCAAGAATCCCTCCACTGATTTGAGTAACCTTAGTGATCTAGATACCACTCTCAAGTTATTGCAATCGACCGGAG
>DATNOY010000846.1:0-3732 GCA_036703495.1 Coleofasciculaceae cyanobacterium | reverse complement strand
GAGGGTTCGAATCCCGCCAGCCCCGTCTAAGAAAATATCTGAAGAAATATTGGCAGCGATCGATGTCCCTGGTTTTACAGGGCTTAGCTATGCAGTGCCTGAACTTGAGCGATCGCTAACCCCGTCACCTGCGCGACTTGTTCGGTAGGCATACCGGTTTGCAACAAATTTTGGGCAATTTGCCGCACTTGGGCTTCAGCTTGCTCAGCCCGCTCACGCTCTTGCTCAGCCCGCTCACGCTCTTGCTCAGCTCGGTCATGCTCTTGCTCAGCTCGGTCACGCTCTTGCTCAGCTGCAGTGGGCAACAGTGCGCCATCGAGTTGTGCCCAGCGGAGCCAGGTAGTTTCAAAATTGCGATATGACCCTTGCCATCGCACTAGCGCCAGCCCCAAAACTTGGCTGATCAGCCGTCCTGCGGCATCCGGGGGAATGTCTTGATAGGCTCCGCCTTGAAGCTGAAAGCCTGCCCAATCTTCTGGGTTAAATGGGTCATACCAGAAGTATTCTGGGACATGCATCTGGTTTTGGTAAATTCGCTTTTTCTCGCCTTTGTCTGCTGCGGCCGTCGTTTCAGACAGCAGTTCAATTACCACATCTGGAGTTTTTTCTTCCTCCCAGCTTACCCAACTCTTCCGCTCGCCCTTGGGCACCCCCAGTACGGCAAAGAAATCTGGACCTCTGAAGTCCTGGTTTCTCACCTGCGCCATGCTGTAACAAACGAACATATTGCCGCCTACATAGCCGTCTTCTCGTTGCTCTAGCCAAGGCAGGAGAACTTCAATCAGCAAGTCCATTTGATATTTATGGCGCTGGCTTTCCATTGGCTGTCCATCGTCATAGGGCAGTTCATCTTGAGTCGGTGGGATGGTGATGCCAAGGTATGCTAATTCAGCTGGGGTCATCATAAACGTCACCCGTAGCGCGTTTGATTGTTTTAATTCAGTATCTTGAGTTTGATCTTTTTTTGATCTCTTGAAAGCTGATCGATTTAATTTGATTGTAGCGATCGCCCATCTCAGCTAACTCGGGCTGCATGAACCGGCAGATTGATCAACTTGATCAATAAATTCCTGAGCCTCTGTGAGGAAAACCCCCAAGATTGAGAAATACCCTTTAAAATTTTTGTGGGTGGAAATTTCCTCATCATTCAAGGCGGATTTCGCCAGATGATTCTGTAGAAAGTTGAATCGACCTCTGGCGGACTCATGAGCTGGACAAATTTAGCAATGTTGGTGGCAGGACTGGGGCTAGGTGCCGCAGGAAGTGCGTGGTTAGGGCGTCGTCAACCTCGGGAGGTTCCTCGGAATTCTAGTGCGATCGCGCCCATTCCGCCTCGGCTTGAGTCCCCCGTTGCCGATGCTGAAAAGAGAGCTATGGCAGCTCAGCTGCAGCTGCTGCAGCTAGGCTATGCAATGGCGACTGAAATGGAAAAGTTTAAATCGGGCTTTTTAGCACGCTCGTCCCATGAACTGCGATCGCCTATCAACAGTGTGATTAGCTTACATCAGCTCATTTTGTCCGATTTATGTGAAAATCCCGAAGAGGAACGAGAATTTATTGCCCAGGCGCAAATCGCGGCCGAAAAGATGCTAGGTCTGCTCGATCGCTTAATTAGCCTCTCCAAACTGGCATACGGCACAGAGCAACTGCAAATTCAACCCCTGTCTCTAGAAGAAGTCTTAGCTGAGGTACAGCACTTTACCCAGCTCCAAGCTCAAAACCGCAGCCTGCGCTTAGAAATTGCACTCCCTGATCCTGACCTCTATGTTTTGGCCGATCCACGCTGGTTGCGGCAGGTGTTGATCAGCTTAATCGATATGCCAATTAGCTTGATGCAGGAAGGCTATATTCGCCTGAAGACTCAGATTGAGCCAGAGCAGCAGCAGGTGAACATTTGGATAGAAGATCAACGCCCAGCGGAATTTTGGCGCGATCCAATTGATTGGCTGCAGACCGTAAAATCGAGCGCGCTGCAAGTTACCCCCGGACAAACAGTCGTGCAAGCAGCCCTCGCCGAAGCTGAAGGGACTGGAAAACTGCCCTCCCCTGGACTCAACCTATTGGTTGTGCAAACTCTGCTAGAGATGATGGGAGGTCGGCTAGAGATTTTGGAAACTCCTCTGTCTAAAGCAGAAACCCTTGAAGCGGGTGCTCCATTGCCTCAGTTCACCCGTATTCAATGTTCTTTACCTTTGCATAACCCCTAACTTGTATAGCCTCTAACTATTTTCCTGCCGTAATTTTTTCGGTGATTTTTGCTGCTCTCGCTTCGCGGCACCTTCAGAATAATCGGCACTCAACCTAGCTAAGAGCGTTGCGAAATTGGCAGCAACCGAATCTACCGGCAAGGCTTTACTTCCTGAGGATAACGTCCTAGCATAAGGCTAAAATATAAACTAAATCTTAAGTTTTAAAGTTCAGTGGCTGTGGAGCGGCAAGTTTTGATTGATCCCCCAACCTTAAGGTTATTGTGGCGCATTGTTGAAGAGACACAACCCCGTGACCTCCTGAGCCTGAGTGATCCAGACCTAGTTGTATGGCTCTTAAGTCTGGTTCTTCGCAGAAAAGTGCTTAGCGCCGGAGAGATTAAACTAGTGCATGAGTATCTTCACTCAAAGCTTTCCCTGATTCGAGATTTAGCAGAAATGAACGTTGCATAACCACTGTTTGAACCGCTGCTGCGCCCCTGTTTCTAAGCTGTAGCGCTCTGGCAAGCAGTTCCATTTATGAGGATAAGCACCAGAGTCCGCCAAGAGCAGTTTTTGAATAACCACTTTTCAGGAGAAGTTTTTACAAGGAAAATATTTGAATGACAGGATTTGCATGACAATAGTGGATGAGCTATAGATTTAAGCCAAGCACAGTCCATTTGTTGCTGAAGAAGTTAAAGATGTGAACGATAACAGCAAAGAAATCCACAGGAAAGATGGCAACGCCGAGCCGACCCGGAATCCGTCCCGCGTTGGTATGATGCCAGCGTCCAACAAAAATCTTCTGACAGAGATCGGTGGCTCTCTCGACGATAATCTGCATCAGCGAGTGGCGCTTTTTATCGATGGATCAAATTTATTTTACGCCGCACTACATCTGAATATCGAGATTGACTATGCCAAGCTGCTGTGGAAGCTGACTCGCGGTCGGCAGCTGCTGAGGGCCTATTTTTATACGGGTGTAGATGGTGCTAACGAAAAGCAGAAGGGATTTTTGCTTTGGATGCGGCGCAATGGCTACCGGGTAGTTGCCAAAGATCTGATTCAACACACAGATGGCTCCAAAAAAGCCAACCTAGATGTAGAAATCGCCGTTGATATGCTGATGCTGGCAAAGCATTGCTCCACGGTGGTTTTACTCAGCGGTGATGGTGATTTAGCCTACGCCGTCAATGCGATCGCCTATCAGGGGGTGCAGGTTGAGGTGGTTAGCCTACACTCTTTGACCAGTGATTCCCTCATTAATGTGGCCGATCGCTACATTGACCTGGCTAGCATTCGAGAAGACATTCAGAAAACCTGGTAGAGGGCAATGCTGAGCTGTCTTTGAGCTAGTTGCTTTTGAGCTAGCTGTTTTTGAGCTAGTTACTTTTAAGCTAGCTGCCTAATTCTTCGATCGCCAACCTCACCTGAGACGGGCGATCGCTGTCGCTATACAGCGTGATTGTAATCACCTGGGCATCCATCAACTGACTGTCGAGAGGAGAAGTGCCCGTCCCTGGGTTAACCGCATAGGCAGGAA
>DATNOY010000845.1:0-8459 GCA_036703495.1 Coleofasciculaceae cyanobacterium | reverse complement strand
GGTGCAGAGGTGACGATTTTAACGACAGATGCCAACGGGGATGTAGATCAAGCCCCCTTGCCGGTACCCCTAAACTGCGTGATCGCTCAGGACGGCTACCAAATTCGCTACTTTCGCTGCTCGCCCTTTCGGCGCTACAAGTTCTCTTTCAGCTTATTAAGCTGGCTGGCAAGGCACGCTCAGGAATTTGATCTGGCACATATTCACGCGCTGTTTTCCCCCGTGAGTTCTGCGGCTGCTACCCTTGCCCGCCTGCAAAATTTGCCCTACATTCTGCGTCCCCTCGGCACACTGGACCCAGCCGATTTGCAGAAAAAGCGCCAGCTGAAGCGGCTCTATGCAGCGCTGCTAGAGCGTCCTAACCTGGCAGGAGCCGCTGCTCTGCATTTCACCAGCGATCAGGAAGCCAAAGTATCTGAGCGATTTGGCACGATCACCAGAGATTTGGTCATGCCTTTAGGGGTGAACCCGTCTACCCCAGTAGAGACTGAAGCGGTTGATTTAGTGCGGCAAAGGTTAGGCATCCCCAGGGATCGCCCAATGATTTTATTCATGTCTCGTATTGATCCTAAAAAAGGGCTGGATTTACTGTTACCGGCACTGGAGCAGTTGCAGGCAGAAAACCATCTCTTTCATCTCGTGCTAGCAGGCGCAAATCCACAAGATCCAGCCTACGAAACTCAAATTCGGCTGCGGGTTCAGGCTTCGTCCCTGGCAACCTGCACCACCTTCACCGGATTTGTCAGCGGAGCCTCTAAAGCGGCCTTATTACAAGCAGCCGATTTGTTTGTGCTGCCGTCTTATTACGAAAATTTTGGCATTGCGATCGCCGAAGCGATGGCTGCCGGTGTACCCGTCATCATTTCCGACCAAGTCCATATTTGGCGAGACATTGAGCAATCGCAATCGGGCTGGGTGACTCCCTGCACCGTTGCCGCTCTAACTCATGCCCTGCGTAGCGCCTTAACCCATCCTGCCGACCGGCAACAGCGGGGAGCCCACGCTCAAGCTTACGCCCTACAACACTACAGCTGGGACGCGATCGCCCAAGCTATGATCACAACCTACCAAGAAATTCTGAAAAGGGAAGGAACGTGAATTTAATGAAATCCCAAAACTTAAAAGTTCGGCTTTAATTAAGTTCGGCTTTAATGAATGCGGGATCCTAAGCAAATTCCACCCCATTCTCCATTGCCATCCCTCCCTTCTTTAAACTTCTCCACATAGGCTAAACTCAGCAGCAAGCTGTGTTGCATTGAGGCGTGACCTATGCGATCGTCCAGTTTTCTGACCTGGCTGAGATTCCCAAAGCTAAATTTGGTGTGGATCGCACTGCTGCTACAACTGGTTGTGGCGATAGGATGGATCGGCTATCTGTCATTTCAGCAGGGGCAGCAGAGCCATTCGGGCACACCCATTTTGTTAGGTTGGGTGGCAGCGATCGGGGCGATCCTCGGCTGTTTAGCCGCAGTTTGGCTATCCAGGCTTATCCTTAACTTGAGCAGCACGAATCAACGGCTAGAGCAACAGCTCAACCAACGGACTGCAGAATTGCAGCAGGAAGTAGCCGATCGGCTCCAGACGGAGACGGAGCTGCGTCAAGCCGAGGAACGGTATCGCGGCATTTTTGAGAACGCCTTGGACGGCATGTTTCAAACTAGCCTGGAGGGACTCTATTTGAGTGTCAATTCAGCTTTGGCTAGGATGTATGGCTACAACTCACCTGAGGAACTGCTTCAAGCTCAACCGAATGCCGCTAATCGGCTATACGTCGATCCTCACCGTCGGGACGAGTTTGTGACCCAAATGCTCCAACAGGGTGCAGTCTCTAATTTTGAATCCCAAATCTATCGGCAGGATGGCAAGATAATTTGGATCTTAGAAACGGCTCGCATGGTGAATCACGTCACGCCTCCCTACTATGAAGGGATCGTCAAAGATATTAGCGATCGCAAACGCATTGAACAAGAGCGCCAACAGGCCGAAGCCGAACTCAATGCCCAACAGGTGTTTTTACGACAGATCATTGACGCCGTCCCCAGCGCCATTTTTGTCAAAGATAGAAGCGGTCGCTTTGTGGCGATTAATCAGGCTGGAGCCGCCATGTATGGCATCACCGTTGAAGCAACCTTAGGTAAGCGAGATATAGACTTCAATCCTCATCAAGAGGAAGTAGAACAATTTTTAGCAAGCAATCATCAGGTAATGACGACCCGCCAGCCCATGACCTTCTCGGCCCAGGCGATGACTAATGCTCAAGAAGAGGTGAAGTGGTACAAAACGGTGATTAGCCCGTTTATTGATGACAAGGATGAAGTTCAGGGCATTATTGGCGCTGCCACCGACATCACAGAGCTGAAACGGGCCGAAGAGGCATTGCGACGCAGCGAAGCCCAAACTCGCGCTATCTTATCTGCCATTCCAGACATTATGTTTTGCGTTAGCGCTGAAGGCGTTTACCTGAGCTATGTCAGGACGAACCACTTCATCGATCTGCTGCCGATGAAATATGACCCCGTTGGCAGGAATATTTCCGAAATGCTGCCGCCTGATTTGGCTCAACAGCGGATGCACTATATTAAACAGGCTGTAACCACAGGCACACCCCAAGTTTACGAACAAGAGATTCAAATTGACGGGAGGTTGCAGTATGAAGAAGTGCGGGTTGTGGTGAGTGGTGAGCAGGAAGTGCTGGTGATGATCCGAGATATCACCACCCGTAAGCGAACCGAGCAGGCGCTGTTGCAAAAAAATCAAGAGCTAGCAGATACTCTCCAACAGCTGCAGGCAACCCAACAAGGCTTGATTCAATCGGAAAAGCTGGCCGCATTAGGCCAATTGGTGGCGGGGATTGCTCACGAAATTAACACCCCCTTAGGCACCATCCGGGCCGCCAGCAGCAACACAACCAAAGCCCTAGCAGAATCGCTGCAACAGCTTCCCCAACTGTTTCAACTGCTTTCGGGAGAGCAGCAAACTCAATTCTTTAGCCTTGTAGAGCGGATGTTGAAAAGCACGGCTCCAGTGACGGCCCGAGAAAAGCGTCAGTGGAAGCGATCGCTTGCCGACCAACTGACGGCCCACGGTATCGCTAACGCCCGCACCGTGGCAGATACGCTAGTCGATGTTGGAATTTACGACCAGATTGAGCCGTTTGTACCGCTATTGCAAGATTCCCATGCCGATTTCATGCTGAAACTGGCCTACAACTTAGCCCGATTACAAGGCAACAGCCAGAGTATCGTGACCGCCGTTGAACGGGCAGCCAAAGTCGTTTTTGCGCTCAAAAACTATGCCCGCTACGACCACAGCGGTCAAAAAACGCTCGCCCAAATCACCGATGGTTTGGAGACCATTCTGACGCTCTACTACAACCAGATCAAACAGGGAATTGAGGTTGTTCGTCACTACGAGGCTCTACCGCCCATCCTGTGTTATCCGGATGAGCTAAATCAGGTCTGGACAAATCTCATTCATAATGCCATTCAAGCCATGAATGGACAGGGGCAGTTGGAAGTTGGCGTGCAGCAGGTGAATTTGCCCCAAGGCGCTTTTGCCGTCATTCAGATTGCCGATACGGGTTGCGGCATTCCACCTGAGGTGATGCCGCGAATTTTTGAACCCTTTTTTACTACTAAACCGGCAGGGGAGGGGAACGGACTGGGACTAGACATTAGTCGCAAAATTGTCGATCGCCATGCTGGACACATTGAAATTGACAGCCAACCGGGACGCACCCAGGTTCAAGTTTGGCTACCCATGGATCAACCTAGGCGTTAGCGGGCATGAGCCATTTATTTGAGTAAGCCATTTATTTGATTAAGCCATTCATTGAGAGAGGAAATATTGATGTCCGATAAAGCCATCCTGTTTGTGGATGACGAGAGCATGATTTTGGAAACGCTGAAGGAACAGCTGAAGCGTTTGTTTGGACATAAATATCTCTATGAAGCGGCTAGCAATGCCGATGAGGCCTGGGAAATTTTGGAAGACCTACTCACAGAAGAGATAGAGGTTTTAATTTTGGTTTCCGACTGGCTGATGCCCGGCATGAAAGGCGATGAGTTCCTGGTCAAGGTACACCAAAAATATCCGCACATTGTCAAAGTTATGTTGACGGGGCAGGCCGATGAAACGGCGATCGCCCGTGTTTATCAGGAAGCCAACTTACATCGTTGCCTCAACAAACCCTGGGCAGAACAAGAATTAGCCGACGCGATTATTTCAGGACTTGAGCAACAGTAGGAGTTTCAGGTAGTTTAAACTTTCACTGAACCCCAGAGAATACCCTATGGCTTCCCTTCAAGACCAAATTGTTTTAATCACCGGAGCCAGTAGCGGCATTGGCGCTGCCTGTGCCCGAGTTTTTGCCCAAAGTGGAGCCAAGCTGATTTTGGCTGCCCGACGCCTAGAGCGGCTAGAGGAACTGGCGATCGAACTCAAGCAAGCGTTTAACACCTCCTCGCATTTGCTGGCTTTGGATGTATGCGATCGTCAGCAGGTGAAAGCCAGCCTGGATTCTCTGCCTGAACCCTGGACTAATATTGACATCTTGATCAACAACGCCGGATTAAGCCGGGGTTTAGATAAACTGCACGAAGGCAACATCCAGGATTGGGAAGAAATGATCGACACCAATATCAAGGGGTTGCTGTATGTAACACGCCAAATTGTGCCGGGCATGGTGAGCCGAGGCAAAGGGCAAGTGATCAACATGGGATCGATCGCCGGACACCAGACTTATCCAGGAGGAAACGTTTACTGCGCTACCAAAGCCGCAGTTCGCACCCTTTCTGAAGGCTTAAAACTAGATTTGCTAGGCACGCCGGTGCGGGTATGTTCGGTTGATCCAGGTATGGTGGAAACAGCTTTTAGCCAAGTTCGGTTTCATGGCGATGAAGCCCGCGCTGCCAAGGTATATCAGGGCTTAACTCCCCTATCGCCCGAAGATATTGCTGATGTTGTCTTGTTTTGCGCTACCCGCCCGCCCCATGTCAACATCAGCGAAGTGGTCGTATTCCCGACAGATCAAGCGAGCGCTACGCTGGTGCATCGTCGCAGTTAGAACATCAGTGCAGTAGCTTTAACCGGGTTTCTTGGCAGCGACTCCCGCAAAATTTGAGGACTGCTGGTCAAAAACTCGGTTTTGGAACTGGCAATCTATAGCAATCCTCAATGGTTTGTGAAAAGCAACTGCAAGCCCACCTTTGACAAACCCTTTCACAAATCAAATAGGACTGCTATGCGAGAAGCATTCAATTCAATAATAGGCTCCGAGTCGTGAGTAGACTCAGAGCCTATTGATCGAATCTTTCATTGAAGTTGCCTACCGAGTTTAATGAACAATGCTTAACTCACAAGCCTGATCAGAGACTTCTTGTAATGAATCAGGATCTACATACTGGCAAGAGGCTTCGTCCTGGCAAATTAAAGCCCAACCTGATTGGTCAATTCCCACCAATTTGTAGAGATGATCTTCCACAAAATTACCCTTGTGATTGCGAGTCTCAGGTCCAACTTTGAGACAGTAGATATTTGCCGTGATCATATTCCTTCCCCCATAAAAGCGCGAATTGAAGACTTTATTGATTCCTTAGATAAAAATATTTTATCCTTCCTCTATTTCAGGTTAATTTGATCTTATCTCCAAAGTTATGAGCAGGCTATTAAGTTACTTGAATAATTAAGTCTTTCAATCGGGTCTAGTCTTAATGTCAACTGTAGATTGTTGACAATCTACAGTTGACATTTTATGCTGATGGCAGGTTAGTCAATCGGTAGCGATCGCCTTAGAGTCTTCAACTGCTTTCAAGACAAAGGGTTCAGCACCTAGCTCAAACCTAAATTTGCCACAGCTCGGTTTTGACGATCGCTGGGAAAGGTGTTCAACCCTAAGCTGGTGCGGTTTCCTAACCGTTACTTCTGATGAGCTGTTCTTACATTTTTTTACATTTACTCAGGGATAGGATTTATGCGACAGTCGATCGACCTGACTATTCAATCTTGTATGCCGCCCGCGCCACCGGTACTGGACGAACACACCCTGCGGGTACAGCTGGCCGCTACCTATCGGCTGATTGATAAATTTGGCATGTCTGATTTGGTAGATACCCATATCTCAGTCCGGCTACCGGGAGAAGAGGCGTTCCTGTTTAATCCCTACGGCATGATGTTCCATGAGATCACAGCCTCTAGTTTGATTAAGGTGGATCTACAAGGCAATACGGTGGAACAGGGCGACGGAATAGCTAATCCTGCTGGATTTGTGATTCACAGCGCCATTCATGCCGCTCGGCAAGACATTACCTGCGTCTTACACACCCATTCTCGCTATGGCACTGCCGTCTCCCTCCTGGAATGCGGCTTACTGCCCGTTTCCCAATTTGCCCTGCAGTTTTATCAACAGGTGTCCTATCACGACTATGAGGGGGTTTCGCTAGAACTGGCAGAACGCCAGCGCCTCGTAGCAGATTTGGGCGATCGCAAAGTGATGATCATGCGAAACCACGGGTTGCTGACGTTAGGGCGCACCCTTCCTGAAGCGTTTATTCTCATGTACTACCTGGAGAAATCTTGTGAAATTCAAATCCTGGCGCAGTCTAGCGGTAGCCAGCTGATTACGCCACCAGCCGCAGTCTGTGCAAAATCAGCTCAGCAGCAGGATATCAATATGGAAAATTTAGGACAGCTGCAGTGGGGGGCGCTGCTGCGTTTACTCGATCGCGATGATCCCTCTTACCGCAATTGATGCCCATGAACTCCCAAAAAAAGCGATCGTCTGTGCCAATTATTCCGCGTAGTTTGGATGTGCAGGCAGCAGATGTCTTACGAGATGAAATTTTGAGCGGTGCCCTGGCTCCCGGTTCACGCTTGCTGGAAATTGAGCTATCAGAACGGCTCAACCTCAGTCGCGGCACGATTCGCTCAGCTCTGCAGCAGTTGATTCATGAAGGGTTAGTGGTACAGCTTCCCTATCGGGGCTGCACCGTAGTGGGACTGACTGCCCAAGACGCCTGGGAACTGTACACCCTCAGAAATGCCTTAGAAGGCTTTGCTGCCGGACTGGCTGCCACCAGGCTGATTCCTGCCAAAGCAGAGGTTTTAGAAGCAGCCTTGCAACAGCTGATTGACACCGCCCAAACAGAAGATTGGCAGGCGATCGCCAATGCTGACTTTAATCTGCACAAAACCATCTTTCAGCTGGCCGACCATCGCCGCCTGCAACAGCAGTACCAAATTGTGGAACAACAAATTCGGCTATATATCGCCTCTTGCAATGCGCTGCAAGCCGATCGCAACGAACTGGTTGAGCAACACATTGAGCTGGTCAAAGCCATTTGTTCTGGCGATGCAGCGATCGCCGAACAAGTTGCCAAGTCTCACAACACCGAAGGGCAACTGCTAATTCAACAGCTGCAAACGTTAGAAAGATCCCCAGACTCCTCCCCCGCAAAATCTGAGCTATGACTGTCTCTATCCCTCGTTTTCATCTGGCCTTTCCAGTTACGGATTTAGCGCAAACACGATCGTTCTACTGCCAGGTGTTGGGCTGCACCGTTGGCCGAACCAGCGATCGCTGGATTGATTTCAATTTCTATGGACACCAAATCACAGCTCATCTAGCGTCCGACTCCAATCTGGCTGCCACCAATCCGGTAGATGGGGAAGCGGTGCCTGTTCGGCATTTTGGCGTCATTCTCGATTGGGAGGAGTGGCATCAGCTGGCGGAACGGTTGAAGCACCAGCAACTGCCTTTTTTGATTCAGCCCCAGCTTCGCTTTCAAGGGGAAGTCGGAGAGCAGGCAACTTTGTTTATTCAAGATCCCAGCGGCAATGCGCTGGAGTTCAAATCTTTTCAAGCGGAATCCCGGATTTTTGCGGCAGATCCCGTTGCGTAATTTCTTGTATCCAATTCACAGGCAATTTTTATCTAACTCACAGGTAAGCGTACCAATGCTGAACTTTGAACAGTACCAAGTTTTAACGTTTGACTGTTACGGAACGCTGATCGATTGGGAAAGCGGCATGTTGTCTGCCCTGAAGCCCATTCTGACTCACCACAAGATTGAATTAGCCGATGAGCAAATTCTGGAGCAGTTTGCAGAATTTGAAGCCGCTGAAGAACAGGACTATCAGTCTTATCGCGAGGTGTTGCGGGGCGTGGTGCGGCGGTTTGGCGATCGCTTCCACTTTCAGCCTTCTCAACCCGAACAGGATGCCCTGCCCGATTCCATTCAACATTGGCAGCCTTTCCCGGATACAGTAGCTGCCCTCAAACAGCTGAAGCAGCGATTCAAACTGGTGATCATTTCCAACGTGGATGATGATTTGTTTGCTGCCACTGCCCAGCATCTGCAAGTTGAGTTGGATCAAATCATTACTGCTCAGCAAGTTAAAAGCTATAAGCCGTCGCTGAATAACTTTAAATTTGCGTTTGAGAAAATTGGTCTGCCGCAAGC
>DATNOY010000844.1:0-3556 GCA_036703495.1 Coleofasciculaceae cyanobacterium | reverse complement strand
AATTTTGAAGATCCAGTCAGGCTGCTTTGATGCGTAATCTAGGCTTTGATCATATTCTGTGACATGAACATCACCTGTATAATCTGTTGTTCTTAGCAGGGTGTTGACCCAATCCACTGCCTCGTGGGTGGTATTGATGCTAAATTCCATCCATTGCATGTGCATCTCCTCAGAATCTGGCTGCCGGTTGGTCGATCGCCCGAGCGGAGCCGTAAGCAAAATCTGAAACTGAAGAGGCGATCATCCAGGTTTCTCACCATTCTCCAGTTCTAATGCCTCTAGTCATGGCCACTTGTCAGAGCCACTCGTCATAGCCCCTGAAGGATGATGCAAGTCCTCCATCCTACCCTGCTTTATCCCCCGTTAGATTTCTGGTTGTTTCCAAGGCGATCGCTGCTAACAAATGCCATCTGCTAGTTGGGCAGATGGCATTTGTTAGCAGTCCTAAATCAATCCTGAGAAAACCAACCGGGGGTTTGGGGACAAAGTCCCCAAGGATGCCCTCTGCTCACAAATCATTTGGGATTGCTAATAGGAGGCTAGATTTAAGCGTTCGTAATGTGATGTCCGGCAGCGACGATCAACTGCTTGAAGGTTTCTTCCGAAGCTGCTGAGTTGACCGTTACTGTTTTAGCGTCCAGATCAACTTCTACGTTGGCATCCGGCTCAGAAGTTAACAAGGTTTCTTTTAATGACTTTGCCGATTCTGGGCTACTGATCGTTGGAACGTGTAATTTAAGCGCCATATTTATTTAGTGTTAGTGATAGGGTTCAGGCTGATCTTCTGCTTTAGCCTTAAACTTTGCATTGAGCTGGAGGTAGAGGTTGGATTTGTCTTTTGAGTGATTTTGGGGAAACAGGGAATGGTAGATGAGGAATAAGGGATTTGAGCGATTTTTTGATCCAAGTTGCTGAACTTTTGCCAAAATCAGTAGAACTGCGTGTTCATGATGGTGCAAATGTTCTACTCTAAAAACAACGGCTTGTGAGGTAAAGGCAGATCAGCATGGAAATTCTCTCGGTAACGCTGAAGAACTTTAAATCCCATAGCGATCGCCACTTCCAGTTTCAACCCGGAACCAATGCCATCTGTGGCGAGAACGGAGCTGGGAAAACCAGTATTTTAGAAGCGATCGCCTGGACGATGTTCAATTATCGAGGAGCGTACAACAAAGAGGATTTAATTCGGAATGGTGCTAGTAGTGCTCAGGTTACAGTTGCATTCATCTCTAATCGCGATGGACGTACCTATGAAATACAGCGATGTACCACCAAAGGCTATAGCCTTTATGATCCGCAGCTTGGTACAAAACTAGATTACAAAAATATTGAAGAAGAAATCTTACCCTGGTTACGGCAGCAGTTTGGGGTTGCGCCAGGCACCGATCTAGCCAAGTTATTTGCGAATACCATTGGCGTTCCTCAAGGCATGTTTACAGCGGATTTTTTAGCCCCCTCTGAGAAGCGGAAACCTATCTTTGATGCCATCTTGAAGGTGGAAGAATACCGGCAGGCTAATCAGCAAATGCTGTCGTTGGAAAAGTATGGTAAATCCGAAGTTGAGGGATTAGAAAGATTGCTGGCTCAGTATGATGAAACGCTGCAAGAATGGCAGCCTTTGCGCGATCGCCGTCTTTTCCTCCATCGGGAAATTGCCGAAAGCGAAGCTGCCTTGCAAGCGTTGCAAATAGAACTGACTGCACTGCAACTGGAGCAAGAACGGCTAACTGCACAAGCGCAACAAGTGCAGCAGACAACGGCTAAGCTACAGCAATTAACGGCTCAAATTGAAGGCAAACAACAGGCGATCGCCTTGCTCGATCAGGCAGTGCAACGCGCTAAACAGGCAGTCCAGATTTGTCTGGAACATCGAGAAAGCTATCAAACCTACCTGCAAGCTGAAGCTACCCTGAAGGAGTTGGATCAGCAGGCGAAACAGCGGCAATCCCTGATCAGGCAGCGGGAGACCCAGCAGCAGGCGATGGCGGCCCTGCAAACCGACCTGACGAAACTGAGCTTGAAACTGGAAACCCTAACTCAGGCAACGGCCGAAATTGAGCAGCTTCATCCCTTCGTGGAGCAGCAAACGCAGCTGGAGCAGCAGCAGGCGGCGATCGTGGAGCAACTCAATCAACTGCAGGCCCTAAAGCCAGAACAGCAAAATATTTCCCGGCAGTTGCTCAAAATTCAGGCAGAGCAAACCAAATTGGCTGCTGAGATTGAGCGGATTCAAGCCCTGAAATCTCAAATTAGCCAGATTCCGGAACTGGAGCAAAAACGCGATCGCCTGCAAGAACAGCTCAGTCGGGTAGAAGCTGCCAAACAGTTTGAGGCGGAGCTGCGGCAGTTGGTTAGCCATGGAGAAGATCAACGCGATCTGCAACAGGCAGAAGCCGAAAAAGCACTGGCGATCATGAGAGAAGTGCAGCAAATGGTTCCCTTGCTGGCAACCGCTTCGGTTGAGTCTGCCCTGGTTGCGATTCAGGCGGGCGTTCAGCTTAATACCAATTTGCTCAACAGCCTCTGGCGGATTTTGGCAGACCTGTCCGAACAAATCTCGGTACCCAAGCTGCAAGACCAGTTGCGTCAGACCCGAGCTGGGTTGGATAGCCTGTATCAGCAGCGAGCAGAATTTACGACGCTGAATCTTAAGCTGGCTCAGCAAACCCATTGGCAAGAGGAATGGCATCAACTCCAGGAGCGGCTCACCCAAATTAAAGCAGGACTTGCGGCCGAAGCTGAATGCTTGCAAGCCCGATCGCAGCTATTCGCTGATCTGAACCAACTGGGCAACCCCAAAGGAAGAATTCAACTGTTGGAGCGAGGACTCCAGCAGTCCCAATCCCTCCGCACCCAGCACACCGCCTTAAACGGCCAATCGGCTGCCTTAGAACAGGCGATCGCGGCGCTGGATGCTCAGCTGAGCCAGTTTGCCACGCTGGAAGATCAGATAGAGCAGCAAAAGGAGCTGCGGCAAGCGCACCAGTCTTTTTATGTCATTTACATGCAGCATCGCAATGACGCCAATCAGCTGGCTAAGCTGCAGGCAGAGTTGGCCACCGCAGTTGATCAACTGGAACAGCTGACTGGGGCACAAACGGTTTTGCAAACTGAGTATGACCAGATGACTCAGACTTACGATCCGCAGCAGTGGCAGCAGATCCAGTCTCGCTATCAAGAGCGACGCAGCGAGTTCGATCGCATTGCTGGTGGGCTTCCCCAACAGCGGAAGCTGCTAGCCGAGTTAGATAGTCAATTGGCCATTCTAGAAACGGTGGCAGCCAAGCGCGATCGCACCCAGCTTGACCTGAAGCAGAAAGAAAAAATCCGCAAGTTCATCAGCTTTGCCCGCAAGGTTTACAAAGAAGCCGGGCCGCGGATTACTGAACGCTATGTACAAACTATCTCTCGCGAGGCCGATCGGCTCTTCCGCGAACTGCTTAACCGCCCCAATATGGCACTGGAATGGACGCGAGACTATGAAATTTTGATCCAGGAAGGAGCCCATAGCCGCCGGTTTATCAACCTATCTGGAGGTGAGCAAATGTGTGCAGCG
>DATNOY010000843.1:0-10798 GCA_036703495.1 Coleofasciculaceae cyanobacterium | reverse complement strand
AGCGATCCGCGTGCTGCTGGCAGACTTTAACGACGTAGAAGCCGCTGGACAAACCGTGTCCGATATCATTAGCGCTGGGATCATTCCGGGTGGCATGGAGATCATGGACAATTTCAGCATCAATGCAGTGGAGGATGTAGTTGCCACCAACTGCTACCCACGTGATGCGGCAGCTATTTTGCTGATTGAACTTGATGGGTTAGATGTGGAAGTGGCGGCTAACAGCCAGCGGGTGGAAGCCATCTGCCGCCAAAATGGCGCTCGCAATATTACGTCTGCCACCGATGCCACCGAGCGGCTGACGCTGTGGAAAGGCCGCAAAGCCGCCTTTGCCGCAGTGGGCAAAATCAGCCCTGACTATTACGTTCAGGATGGAGTCATCCCTCGGACTAAGTTGCCCTACGTGTTAGCAGAAATTGAAGCTTTAAGCGCAAAGCACGGCTATCGGGTTGCGAATGTGTTTCATGCAGGCGACGGCAACCTGCACCCGCTGATTCTCTACAACAACGCTATTCCGGGCGAACTAGAGGCGGTGGAAGAATTGGGCGGCGAAATTCTTAAGCTTTGCGTCAAGGTGGGCGGCAGCATCTCTGGGGAGCATGGCATTGGAGCCGATAAGCGGTGCTATATGCCGGAGATGTTTAGCGAAACGGATTTAGAAACGATGATTTGGGTGCGGCAGGTTTTCAACCCCAAAGGCTTAGCCAACCCAGGAAAAATTTTTCCCACCCCTCGCACCTGTGGCGAAGCGGCCCGAGCCCATGAGCAATTTCCGAACGTAGAACAGTTTTAGACAGCCAGTTTTAGGCAGCTAGTTTTAGGCATAGGGTTTCAACCTAGAAACGGATGGGGCGATCGCCCCATCCGCTTCCCTTCAACTCCCCAAGGTCAAGGTATAAGTTGTGTTGTGGTACGAAGACAATGATTTCACCTCCATGTAGTAAGTTCCTGCTTGGAGCGTTTTAGAAATAGGGTTGTTGCCGTAGGTGGAGCCAAAACCGCTCGTTATTTGTTCGCCGCCATCTATTAAGTTATTTCCATTAGAATCTTGAAATAAGTACATAAACACACTGTCAGATAAGCCGCTGAGGGTTGCATTCAAAGGACTGCTTTTGCTGAGGCTAAATTTGTAATAATCGACGTTGTCGAGAGCGCCGACTAACTCTCTAGCCGTTGCAGGAGAGGCGATCGCCCCTAGATCATAGGCAGTCTGCAAACTGCTGCCCGGATCGGTCACAATATCGCTGGCTTGAGCCGTGGCCGACAAATTTAGGTCATATTTTGTATTGTCGGCAGTGCTGTAGGATTTGACGGCAAGAAAGTAGGTACCTGAAGGCAATGTTTCAGAGATGGGGATATTGTTATACGTTGAGCCACTGCCCGAAGCAACCGTTTCATTTCCATCAATAAAGCCATTACTATTCGCGTCCCGAATTAAGCTAATGTCAACGCTATTGGATACTCCACTCAGGGTGGCGTTAAACTGGCTATTCTGAGCTAGCGTAAATTTGTAGTAGTCTGCCTCATCGAGTGAACCTACAAGGTCTTTAACGATTAGAGGGGTTGACAAGGTTCCAAGAGCATAAGCTGCATCTAGCGTGTTACCCGGATCGCCAGGAATGTTGCCAGGTTTGCCAACTGCAGCTAACGTCAGGGCATAATTGGTATCGCCATAGCTGATATAAGGCTTGACTTCAATAAAGTAGACTCCAGGTGGCAGGGTCTTAGAAATGGGGGAATTCCCATACTGAGAACCGCTGCCCGAAGCAAGGATTTCATTGCCATCTACAAAGTTATTTTGATTAGTGTCGTGAATCAGAGTGATTTTAGCGCTGCCAACTAAACCACTCAGACTTGCAGAGAAATCACTGATCTGGTTCAGTCTAAATTTGTAATAGTCTGCTTGATCCGTGAGCCCAACTGAATCACGATAATTTTTTGCCCCTGCCAGAACTTTAGAGTCAGAGGCAGTTTCTAAAGATGATCCTGGATCTGCAGCGCCCGTAAAACTCGTTGTAGAAGCGTTTAAGCGGTAGCGCGTCTTGCCATTCCGAATTTTGAGACTAATATAGTAAACGCCAGCATCTAAATTTTTTTTAATTTCTCTGGATTGAACGCTAATTAAGGTTGATTTTGCCAAAGTAGAGCCTTTACGACTCAATAGCCTAAAATCCAGGTCATAGGATCGGAGCCTCTCTAAAGTCGCCGAAAAGCTGCTTCTCTTAGCTAAAGAAAATCTGTAGAGGCTTGCCTTGTTGGGCTGCTCTAAAGCTCCTCGCATGGATTTGTGGTTGAGATTGAGGGGCTCAGCATGATAAAGAGAATCTGCTGAAATACTGGGAGGCATGATGCACTAATATTCGAACCGTCCTAGTCAACGTAACTATGCCAAAAGGGGGATGCCATGCGCGAATGCACGCAAATTTTTATTGCAATATCCTCCAATCAAACCTTAATTTTTTAGTCAAACTTTCAAAATTGGGCTACTGATTCGACCTCAGATCAGGGCATACTGGAAGTCAGTAGAACTTGTAGGTGTTGATGGTTGGCAATTACAGATGCAGTTATCTACTGAGTTATCTACCTGGGTCGGCTGCCTTACAGGTCGCGATCGCTTAAGAGATAATGGTAGGTAAATGCGCTGGTATAGCTCTCGTTGGGAAACTGTTTCATCCAGTTTGGAGTCAGCGTCTACGGGGAGCGGCAGCGTCCTCTTCAGGTCAGCTATCCTTGTTTCTATCTCTAACGGATTCTAGAGGCTCAGCCAATGATTGAGATGAAAGTCGCTGGAATTGCCTTGGACGCGGTATCCCGTAGTCCGATTGTCCTTCTGAGGGATGCGACAGAACGTCGTCAGCTGCCCATTTACATTGGGCAGGATCAGGCTAGGGCAATTATCAGCGCATTAGAAAACCAAGCGCCGCCTCGTCCGCTCACCCACGACTTAATGGTCAATCTCCTGGATGAGTGGAATATGACGTTGGAGCGAATTGTCATCCACTCGTTACAAGAAAATACCTTTTACGCCATCCTGCAGTTGCGTCAAGGGGAGGCTCGCAAGGAAATTGACTCCCGTCCTAGCGACGCGATCGCCCTGGCCATCCGCACAAAAAGCCCGATTTGGGTAATGGAAGAAGTAGTCGCTGATGCCTCAATGCCGGTCGATCGTGATGCCGACGAAGCTGAGCGCAAAGCCTTCCGAGATTTTCTCTCGACGATCCGCCCGGATGACTTTAAGCAGGGAGGACGGTTTAGTAAGCGGGATGAGGGTTAGAGGGTGAAGCGGATCTAAATGCACTATCGCCGTTTTGGCAAAACTAACCTGCAGCTGTCGGTGTTTTCTTTGGGAACGATGCGATATTTGGCATCGGAGGAAAATGCAATACAGACGGTGGAGCGGGCGATCGCCCTGGGGATCAACCACCTGGAAACCGCACGAGGATATGGCAGCAGCGAGTTGTACCTGGCAAAAGCGCTGCGATCAGCGGAGTTGCGGCAGCAGGTTTACATCACTAGCAAAAGCCCGCCAACGCCAGATGCAGATTCCATGGCTCGCAGCATTGACGACTCTTTGCAGCGGCTAGGGTGTGACACTTTGGATTGCTTTGCCGTTCATGGCGTCAACACCTGGGAGCATCTGAGCTGGATAGAAGCCGCCCAGGGCTGCATGTCAGCGGTACGGCAGGCCGTTGCCGATGGCCGGATTCGCCATGTGGGATTTTCCACCCACGCTCCGCTGGAGATCATTTTGCGGGCGATCGCTACCGATCAATTTGAATTTGTTAACCTGCACTATTACTGGTTTAACCCGCGCAACGCCCCAGCCGTTGCCCTGGCTGCTGAAAAAGATCTGGGGCTGTTCATCATCTCGCCAGCCGATAAAGGCGGCATGCTCTACCATCCGCCTGCCACCCTCACCGACCTGTGCCAACCGTTTTCGCCGCTAGAGCTGACCTATCGATTTCTGCTGAGCGATCGCCGCATCACGACCCTGAGCGTGGGAGCTGCCACTCCGGATCAGCTGGAAGGAGCCTTGGCGCTGGGCGATCGGGATCAGCCGCTGACTCCTGCAGAAACGGCAGCCCTAGAGCGGCTGCGCCATCACCAAACTCAAGCTTTAGGCACGGATCAATGCAGCCAGTGCCAGCTTTGCCTGCCCTGCCCGGAAGGGATCAACATTCCTGAAGTGCTTAGGCTGCGAAATCTAGCGATCGCTTATGACATGACTGCCTATGGGCAGTACCGCTATGGCATGTTTGAGAACGCAGGGCATTGGTTTCCCGGACGCAAAGGCGATCGCTGCACTGACTGTGGCGACTGTCTGCCTCGCTGCCCAGAAAAGCTGGATATTCCTCAACTGCTGAAGGATGCGCATGAGCGGCTAAATGGGGAACCGAGGCGGAGGTTGTGGGGGTAGGAAGGGGAGACAGGCTGTTCTAGTTGACTTGTACCGTTACGTTGAAACGCTGGGTGATGGAAGCGTCGCCTTCCCAGTCTCGCCATTCTTTGAGCTGTAGGTTGGTAGTTCCGGCGGCTTTGGCGCGGAAGGTAAAGAGGTGTTGACCGCCGCCGCCCATGCCTGCGTTTGCAGATAGGGAATACTCTGAAGTTTGCAGTTCTAGCACGCGATCGTCAAGCGTCTGAATGGCCCAACGGTAGCCTGTGGTTGGATTTTCGGGTAGCTGTACGGCAAACGTATCGCCTGGGTGGATCTGAATCGTTTTGCCAGAATCGGTAGGGGTGAGAGAGACAACGGACACGGCTAGACTCCGGGTTGAGGATGGCGGGTGGGTAGGGAAAACAGGGGCGGAGGGAGATGGATGGAGGGTACAAGCCTGTAGGGCGATCGCGCTGGCAACCAAAATGGAGAATAGCATCAGCCTGGCAGCAGTGAAAAGAATAGCCATTTTGACGAGAAGGAGAGAGCGATTGTTGCTGTGTTTCCATCATGCGATCGTCTCAGGCAGATCAGGAGACGGCAACGGATTTTGTAACAGGATGTCGAACCCCGAAATTCGGCTGCGATCGCTTGCTACTTGGGCAGCTTTTGCGATCGCAGGCATCTTAGCAACGTGACAAGGGATCTGCGATTTAATCAAGTCCCAATTTTTGCGGGGCGGGCATCTTGCCCCCAGGCATCAAGCGGGCAAGATGCCCACTCCACAAGAGATAGAAATGATTGGGATGTTATTTTCTTGCAAGTCCTCAACGGCAGAAAAGAGGGATCGGGAATCAGCTCCCGATCGCCTCAAGCTTTACCGAGCCCTTCTCAAGTGCTACGCACTCAGATGAGACGGGGTAACCCAACAGCTTTACCAAACATAGATTTCGTGAATCTTGGTGTCGGCTTCTTCGCGGTAGCTGACCACCGTCCCCTTCATCTGGGCATGAGCCGCCAGGACATTGAAGGCAACAACGGCTGAATCAGAATTGTCTGCCATCTTTTTCCAGCCAACATTGGCGATATAAGCCCAGGCATTACGGTTGGCGTTGTTGCTCCAAAGCGCCGTGATTTTTTGGCTGTTTTGCCAGGCAGTAACACCTTCCGACTGATCTTGAGTAACCTGGGGCGGCAGCAGGCTAGGCTCCATTTGCTCAGCTGCAGATTCGCGGGTTGCAACGGCAGCAGGCGGCACTTGGCAGGGCGTACAGACGCTCTCAGTGGCTGCAGCTGGGGGTGGGGTTTGGATGGGCATAGAATCGCTCATTTTTTCTCCTTAAAGATTGCAATTGTGATTGGGGCGTATTGCTTTCATCGATGCTTCGATCCAGCTAGAACACGTAAATTTGTTTGATGACGCCATTCTCCTGGTAGAGATTAGTCGGGCGATCGCCTGCTTTGGCGGTTGCCAACTGTACCAGCATGTTGAAGAACACGTTGTCGGTATCAAAGGCAATTCTGCGCCAGCCAATACCATCGCTGACATAGACATAGGCATTGCGATCGGCGTCATTTGTCCACAGACCCAAAATTTTCACGTTATTGAGCCAGCCCGTTTCCACAATGCCATCGACGGCCCACATGGTGGCATCTAGCCCACACTCGCCGTAGGCAATGCGGAAGAAGCCACTTTCGCCCCAGCCGGTTCCCCAGCTGTTCTTGCAAATCCAGTAGCCTTCCGTGTCGTTGTAGCCCACCACCGAAATACAGTGTCCGCCTGCTACCGCACCCGAGACATGGCGGTAGATGCCGCCACTATAGGAAAAGAAGTCGTTATAAACAGTGAAGCAAGCTGCCAATGAACCCCGGGTAGAGAGCCAGGTTTTCATATCAGCAGTCGATGTGATCTCGTGCCAGCCCGAGATCTTGACCGCCCGATTTTGCCAATCGGAGCAAAGATTACTGCAATTTTGGTCGGCTGCTGTGTAAGGATAACAAGCCTCATCCGCCAGTCCGGTTTTGCAAGCATCCATAGCTGGCTGCATCCACCAGCCATTGCCGCAAGTGCGCCCTTGCGCCCGAGCATAGCAGTAGAATAACTGCGCTTCGGAGAGATCGATCGCTAAGCCAGGATTGTTGCGAATCATACGCAGCGTAGATTCTACCGTGGCCACTGTGCCAAAGGAGACGCAGGAACCGCAGCTACCCTGGTTTTTAATGGGGGTGACAAAACCACCCGATCGCAGGTCGTAGGCGGTGGGATAGCCGTAAGCTTCGCCTTTTACAGCGGCAGATTTAAAGACTTCCAGGTTGATGCGCGAAGATTGCTCGCGTTGCTCCAGGGAGAGTTCATTGCCGGCAGGCTCGTAGCCCAACCGCATCCGCTTTTCCATATCAGAGAGCTGAGACAGGCTGGTCACCCCTGCTTGCCACTGGGCTCCGGCTAGCTCGACGGCTACCTGCAATTTAACGGGATCAAGATTTTCTAAAGTCATGACGATTTTCCTCAAGTTTGAGAGTGTGTGGGCGATTAAGGGTAGATGCAAAACCAATGAGATCGACAGGAGCAGGGTGGGAGCGTGTCAGCCGTTCCCCAGCCGCACCCCTGGATCTGCGCGATCTACGCGGGGGTTGCCGCGTACACATAGAAGGCAATGCCTTCATTTGTCCAGCCCTCTCCAATGCTGGAGCGAGTGGAATACTGATAGCGCCAAGGTTCAGCCGCAACGTAGCGATAGACCGGAATCGTGCCTTCTACCTGCGTTTCATAGGCATAGAAGGCAATACCATCGTTCGTCCAGCCTTCGCCAATGCAGCCTTCAGTCGAGTAAAAATAGCGCCAAGGAGAGGTGGCATGGCACTGATACACGGGCACCGTTCCAGGTTGGCTGGAGCCAAAGGCATAGAAGCCAATGCCCAGACGCTTCCAGCCGTCTTTCACATCGGGACTGGTGGTGTACTGATAGCGCCAGGGTGCCGTTGCGTAGTATTCGTAGACGGGGGCGATCGCCGCAACAGGGTCTACAATGCCGTCTACTGCCCACATGGTGTAGTCGATACCGCATTCGCCATAGCCAATCCGGAAGAAGCCGTTTTCGCCCCAGCCTTCGCCCCAGCTATTTTTGCAAATCCAGCAGCCTGCCGTGTCGTCATAGCCCACGATGGAGATACAGTGTCCGCCTTCAAACTCGCCAGAGACATGGCGATAGACACCGCCGCTATAGTAATAGAAGTCGCTGTAGACGCTGAAGCAGGCCACAAGTGCGCCTTGGGTAGACAGCCATTCTTTCATGGCAGCCAAATCGGTGATTGCGTGATAGCCCTTAATCTTGAGAGCCTGGGGTTTCCAGTCTGAGCAGACTGAACAAGCTTGATCGCCGGGCGTGTAGGGGAAGCAGGCTTCGCTAGCAATGCCGCCACTTTGGAAGGCATCTAGGGCGGGAGCCACCCACCAACCTGTACCGCAACCGTAGCCATCCTGGCTGGCATAGCAATAGAACAGCTGCGCTTCAGAGAGATCGATCGCCGAATTCGGCTTGTTCTTTTGCACTTGATAGGTTGCTTCAACGGTAGCCACTGTGCCAAAGGCAACGCAAGAACCGCAGCTCAACTGATCTTTGATCGGGGTGACATAGCCACCCTCACACAGATTGTAGTAATCAGGATAGCTAAAAGTTTGTCCTTTAGCCATTGCCGATCGCATCACCTCTGAGTTCATCCGAGCCGTTTGTTCACGTTCTGATAAAGATGGCTCGCTTCCTGCCGGAATATATCCTAAACGCATTCTCTTTTCGAGCGCGGGCAGTTGGGAAATGCTGGTTTCACTCGCTTGCCACTGGGCTCCGGCAGCCGAGACAGCGGCTTGAAGTTGGATAGGGTTGATGTTGTCTGTCATGATGTCAGGTTGAGTAGGTCGATGCTGTGTATAAAGAACTTACGGCGCTTTGCGCTTAATTCGGTGTGGGTTATTTTTTAGAAGTCGTGCTCCGCGCAGGTTCTAAAAAATAACTGTGGATGACTTAATTAAAAATTGCTGTAGCAATGAGATGCATTGCGCAGGTATCGCCTGTCCAGATCACGCCTGCGCAACCCGATGGTGGGAGAACCCATGGGACTAAAAACTAGCCAAAGTTGCCGGTATCGATCCATTCGGCTTTGATCAGCGACCACCAATCCTCGGCTAATCCGTTCAGCACATAGGCATAGGGCAAGTAGCCATAGCCGCGATCGCCCCAGGACGTGCCCCAGGAATTGCGAATGATCAGCGCGCCGACTGTTTCTTTACGAGAGTCAGTGTTAACAATTTTGAGGTTGTCATCGTAGCCCACTGCAACAATCGCATGACCGCCAGCCACCTTATCGCTGGGTGCAGGGTAGGGAATTTTGCCCGTTGAGCCAGCCTGGGAATAAATAGAGTTGTAAACGGTGAAGCCAAACATAGAAGGCAACCCTGCCGACAGATGAGACTTGATGCGGGTTAACAAGTCTTCTTTCGTCGTTCCAGCGGGGTCAAGCCGGTAGTATGTAGTAGCCTGATAATTCTGCGCTAGAGCATAGCAAAACGCAGGGGGTTCTTTATCAAAATCGGCAATTTTGTAGGGGTAATATTGCTCTGGAGGCATGCCAAAGATCGCCATTGCCCCCATGGTGCTGCGCAGAAAGGCTCCGGTATCCCCCGTCCAGCCCAGCAGATTGCGGGTCGCTTTATAGAGAAACAGTCTAGAGGCATCAATGTGCTTGTTAAAGGCACGGCGCTCGAAGTATTCCAACATGCCAGCAGCGGCATTGGCTGTACAAGAACCCAAACTGCCTTGATCTTCAATCGGAGAACAATAGGCTCTCAGATCCACCGAGGCCGGTAAGCCAAAGCTGGCTTTAAGTCCATCAGCCAGGTTAACTTGCGCCAGCAATTCTTGAACTGCGGCATGTTCCGGGGTGTAGTCTCTTAAATCAGGCACATCCGGGAGCCAGCCCATGGCTTTCGCTTCGATCGCATTTTCACCTGTCATTACTGTGTTGAACATGGGTTCTATTCTCAGTCGTTAAAGTTGGCTATTGTGAGTTAGCAAAAGCAAATTTATGAGTTATTTATTAACCGTTGTTTCAGTTGCTTTCGCTTGATGTATTCATCGTGCCAAAGGAAAATGAATGAGCATAGTCCCCTAGAGGGTACTCTTTAAAGACGAGGTTGATGGGCTAGATGGGCGATCGATTATCTGGCTTATAAAGCTTATATATCAAGCATTGCAGCGCCAAATCTTCGGTCACAGCAGAAGAGGAGAAATGAAAAGATTAACACTTGTAATTGATTTCCGAAAATCGACCTTTGCGGTTTGAAGTAATTAGCTTCCAAACTAAAGAGTCTGCAAAAAACCTGTTTTTTAAGGAATCTGTTTCACTGCAATTCAAACTGCAATTCAAATTAATTGGTCTAGAGCAGAACCCTCTGGATCAGGAGCATTTTAGTTGCGCTAGAGCAGCGATGCCGTCTTCCCAAAAAGCCGGTTTCTGCAGCGCTCTAGCTCTTCCTACCCGGCTCCAAGCTCAAGCCGCCCGCCTCCAGCACTGACTGGAAAACTGGCATGGCAGAATAAAGGGAGTAATCTGTAGCCGCTTGCCATGAACTCGATCGCCCCTTCTCATCCCAAGCCTCAAACCGCTGACCATTTTGCCATTACCTTTGCCCCGCTGTCTTTTGAAGAGGTCTATGCCTTAGCCGATGATGCTGCCAATGGAGCAGTGGTGCTGATGAGCGGTATGGTGCGCAACCAGACAGAGGGTAAACCCGTGGTGGCCCTGGAGTATCAGGCTTATGAACCGATGGCGATCGAGGTGTTTAAGCAGGTGGCCGCAGAAATCCGCCAAACCTGGACGGATGTCACCCATGTGGTGATTCACCACCGCACCGGTAAACTCGCCATTGGGGAAGTGAGTGTTTTAGTAGCGGTGGGCTGTCCGCATCGAACTGAGGCATTTGCGGCCTGCAAATATGCGATCGATACCTTGAAGCACAATGCGCCGATTTGGAAAAAAGAGCATTGGGCCGATGGCTCTAGTAGCTGGGTGAGCATTGGCGCTTGCGAACAACCTGGGCAAAATTGTTAGGGAGCGATCGCCACACCTCACGGACAGCACTTCTGTGAAATCAAAAATTGCCGTTCTAGAATTTGGTTTGGCACGTTGAACATTAGGGGTTTTGCCGTAGCTGGACCTGTTGCTGTGATGCCCTCAATGCTGCCGTGTAGCACAAAATGTTTTTCCCAAATTTGATTTCTGGGATTGAAAAGTAGCGTAAGTTGACCTGTAGCAATGACAAATGAAACTGGCATCTTTTCCGTGTTAGGGCAGGGGAGCCATTAACAGCACCTCTCCATTGCGGTATTTGATGCGAGGGATAGCACTGTCGCCTCGTTGCTG
>DATNOY010000842.1:0-3029 GCA_036703495.1 Coleofasciculaceae cyanobacterium | reverse complement strand
TCAGTCGCAGCAGATGAAGGTTGCTGGCGATTGGGCAGAGCATTCGGCCCAGCGAATTGCCAACGGCGCAGCCTTAACCGGACGCGATCGCTTGCGAGAAGCGTTGAATAACTTAGGGTTTAAGTTGCGCTGAGCTCGTCTGTCAGGTGGTAGGGTCTAGTGATCTCGGCGTTGCTGATCGCAGGGATGAATTCTCTTAGGGGCGAACGGCCGTTCGCCCCTACAGGAGGCATCGAATCAGGCAAATCAGTGACTCTCTGCACCAGCGATCCCTAAAAACTGCTGCCAAGCTAGGAATAATACTTGAACGCTAAAGGAGATCCTGACCGTAGGGGTATGTCGGGTGCTACGGTAAATGGACACTGCATTGCAGACCTCAGTTAACCCTGAGAAGAGCAACAGTTGGATGTGGCCTAGGTGCTCCAGGTTGCAAGGTGCCTATTTGCAGCAATCCTTTACTGTTCTAAAGAGGTGACCCATGCGATCGCGCACAAGTTTGATTCTAGACTGGCTAATCAATCGCGTTCTCTCATGGAATACCGTAAATGAGGACACCGGAAAAGACATCAAACTCCAGTCAGCTGAGCGGCTCCAGGCTTCGGCTGAAGCTTGGAATCACCGGTGGACCCTGCGATTGCTCATGGGCATTTTGTTGGCAGGGCAGGTTGTAGTGCATTTGCTGCAGGGCAAGTTTTATCGGCGCAATGTGCTGGGTCATATGTTGACGGTCGGCCCAGAGTCGCTGAATCCAGTGCTGATGACGAACTTGTTTGCGGGCATGATCTTCACCGTACAGACGGCCAGGCAGCTCGTCCATTTTGGGGCAGTCGATATGGTAGGTGGGGCTTTTGTCATCGGCTTCTGCCGGGAGCTAGCCCCGATTTTAACGGCCTGTGTGATTGCCGGCCAGGTGGGGTCTGCCTTTGCGGCCGAAATTGGCGGCATGCGCGTTACCGAACAAATTGATGCCCTGCAAATGCTAAAAACCGACCCGATTGATTATCTGGTTGTACCTCGTGTGATTGCCTGTTGCTTGATGTTGCCCGCCATGACGATGCTGGGATTGGTGACGGGCATTGGCGGTGGGGTTTTTGTCTCCGCTTCTTTCTACCATCTGCCGCCCCTAGAATTTTTGGATTCGGTCCGATCGATTCTGCAAGTCACCGATCTGTTTAATCTGGTGCTCAAGGCTTTTATTTTTGGGGCGATCGTCGCTGTTTTGGGCTGTAGCTGGGGCCTCACCACCACTGGCGGCGTTAAAGGTATTGGTCAGTCGGCAACTGCCGCCGTGGTCACCACCTGGGTGTCTATCTTTGTAGTCAACTTCTTCCTGTCGCTGAGTTTGTTTCAAGAGCTAGGGACGAACTGAGCGAGCCGATGGATGGGGCAAGCCCTACCTGAAACAGCGTGAAATCCGGTAAACAGCAGCAGGTAGAAGGCATGAAACTGCGTCACGATCAAGAGAGATGCATCGAGAGAATAGATTTTGTCAATTCCAACTGAAATTGCCACTTCGCTGTTTGATGATTCGGCGGCTCATGCGGCGGCTCAGGGCAGCACCCTCCGCTCGAAGCTGTGGTTGCCCGATCGCGTCCTCTTTACCCCAGCTGCCCTTGAAGAGCCTTGGGGACAACAAATCTTGGCGCGGGTGCAGTCGCTGCATCTGCCGGTTGAGGAACTGTCTCGCAACCGCCTGACTGGGCTACGCGGCGAAACAGAACAAGAGACATATCGTTTATCGAAGCGCACATTAGCGGTAGTTAATGCGCCGCCCAGCAGTTTTAAGCTCAGCCCAATTCCGCCCTCTGCTGATTGGCAGTTTCACCTGGCGGAAGGCTGTCCTGCTCACTGTCAATATTGCTATCTGGCGGGCAGCTTGCAGGGTCCGCCAGTGATTCGAGCTTTTGCTAATTTGCCGCAGATTCTAGACCATTTGGCTGCCTATGAGCGTCCAGAGCAGCCCAGCAGTTTTGAGGTTAGCTGCTATACTGACCCGCTGGGGATTGAGCATTTGACGGGCAGTTTGGCCGAATGCATTCGCTACTTTGGCACCCGTAAACAAGGGCATCTGCGCTGGGTGTCTAAGTTTGACAACGTGGATGACTTACTCGACTTGCCCCATCACGGTCATACGCGCTGTCGGTTTAGCGTCAATGCGGCTCCTATCTCTCGGCAATTTGAAGGCGGCACAGCGGCTGTGAGCGATCGCCTCCAGGCAATGCGACGGCTAGCATTGCCGCCAGCACAAGGCGGAGGCGGCTATCCGGTAGGGTTAGTGATTGCGCCCATCATGGCCATTGAAGACTGGCAAGGGCATTACGATCGCCTATTCGATCAGGTCAGCGCGGCTCTAGATTTTGACTGCGACTTGACGGTTGAGTTAATTTCTCATCGCTTCACGCCCACGTCTAAGGACGTTTTAAGCCAGTGGTATCCGAATACCAAGCTAGATATGGATGAGTCCAGCCGCAGCCTTAAGCGCAACAAGTTTGGCGGGATTAAGTATGTATATGATGCGGACACAATGAAAGCGTTGCGTCGCTTCTTTGAGCAGGAAATTGCTCGGCGGTTTCCCCAGGCCAAAATTTTGTACTGGACTTAGAATCAGCTAAAAATCCCGCCTGCTCACACCGTATTGCTTATACATTGCTTATACAGTACGGCTCACGCAGTACTGCTCATACAGTATTGCTGGAATAGACACGCTGTTGCTGTAGCACCTGCCGATACAGCTCTTCTAGTTGGGTAATATTACAGCTTAGGGTATAGCGCTCGATCGCGCGCTGACGGGCCTTCTTGCCTAACAAGGTTGTCAACTCTGGATGATCCTGGAACATCGGCAACAGCGTTTGCAACTGGGTGGAGACCCGGTGCGTTCTTAGCACAATCCCAGCCCCTTCCTCAAGGACTTCACCATCGGCACCGGCATCGGTAGCCAGGCAAGCGACACCACAGGACATGGCCTCTAGTAGGGAAAGAGACAGCCCTTCTACCAAGGAAGGCAAAATATACACATCAGACCCCCGCAA
>DATNOY010000841.1:0-3526 GCA_036703495.1 Coleofasciculaceae cyanobacterium | reverse complement strand
CGTAAAGATCTTGATGCCAGGTGTTGGGTAGGCTTGTAGCAAGTCGGGTAGATTATCTGCGGTGACCCCGATAAAAAACTATAGTTGACCAAGCATTAGTTGACCAAGCATTTCTCGGCAGCCCGACGCAGCTTGTCATCTAGCGCCGCCTGAGTCGTGGTCAATGGACGTGTATTCGGCATCTCCAGAAATGAGGTCACTCCCCCTCGGCACAGGCACAGCTGGCTATGAACAAGTCTTTGTATTCCAGTCCTGGCTCCCGGAAATGCACCTGTGGATCAATTACGCCTGGCAACAAATACGCCTGGCAACAAAGTCAGCCCGGTTGCGTCAATCTCTCGGTGGAGCACTTGATCGGACAAGACAATTTCTGGCGTAACCTGAATGATTTGGCGATCGCTCACTCACACATCTCCTACCAAAAACTCGCCATCTGGCTGAAGAATGCGGGCATGGCGAATCACTAAAGAGTCGGAAGCAGTCATAATGAACAAAACTAAAGAGGGAGTTGGAAAGTTTAAGTTGTAACTGATGCTACAAAGAAACGGGTTTGCAAATGTAGCAAATAAATAATGATTCTGCTCAATGGCGGTATTGATATGACAGAATTACCATACTATTGACCAGACTATCTATGAATTGTGCCTGATGATTTTGGCTATGTAGTGCAATTCGACAGGGCAGTTCGATCGTTACCCATTCAATTATGAGTCCCACTCTGGGTCTGATAGCTAGAGCAACTGATGTTTACGAATTCTGATCAAAACTCTTCTCCAGAAATGGGCAAGCCTTCTCTCTCTGATTCCTCTGACTCTACCGATCAGCCAGGAAATTCATTAGGCGACAACGGCAGCTCACCGAGAGCCAGCCGCTCTCCTAAACCATCTCCGCCACCCAAGCCAGAAAATCCCTGGATGGAAGCGGCAAAAACCATTGGGCTGAGCTTGATTTTGGCCTTGGGAATCCGGCAATTTGTGGCAGAAGCACGCTACATTCCGTCAGAGTCAATGGTGCCCACGCTAGAGGTGAACGATCGCCTCATGGTGGAAAAAATTAGCTACCTGTTTCACCCGCCCGAACGTCAGGATATTGTGGTTTTTTGGCCTCCGGACACCGTAGCCCAAGTTTGCCAAGGGCAACCGAACCCCAGTAAGCAGAAGGATGCCTTTATCAAGCGCGTGATTGGCTTGCCAGGGGACAAAGTAGAAGTCAGAAACGGACAAGTGCTGATCAACGATAAAGTGTTGCCGGAAGACTATATCGCAGAGCCACCCAAAGATCCTTGGGGTCCACAGATTGTGCCACCAGATTCCTATCTGATGATGGGAGACAACCGCAACAATAGCTGTGACAGTCGCCGTTGGGGCTTCGTACCGCGCAACGAAATTATTGGCCGAGCCGCGTTTCGATTTTGGCCGCTCGATCGCATGGGAGGTTTAGGCGACAAGTAGGCAGTGTTTGCGTCAGAAGCTAGGAACTGAGGACTTAACTCTTGAGGCGAATTGTTGAAAATCTGGCAAACAGAGATCAACTGTCGAAGCCAAAGGGTTAAGATTTTGGAAGTGTTGAGTAAGATAATGGATGTCGGTCTTGATATGAGACGTTTTAGATCGATTTTAACGGTGTGTTTGATACTTGTTACCACTCTGTTGGTAAGCTGTGGCAGCCCTACCTCAGTCGCTAAAGGCCCGCTGTATACGGATGTCCAACTGGAGCAGATCCAGAAATCGGTGGCAGATATCCGAGAGTTACGCGATCGCTTAGTGGAACTTCCTCCCATGATTCAAGCGCAAGATTGGGTAGATGTCGGGAGTTTGATTCACGGTCCTTTGGGTGAACTACGCGCTAAAATGGCGCGCCTGGCTCGCACCTTAGCTCCAGATGCTCAAGCCAGCGCCTCAAAATCTGCAAAGGATGTCTTTGGCCATCTCAATGCAATCGATGAAGCGGCTCAGACGCGCGATATTCAAAAAGCATTGAGAAATTACAACGAAGCCTTAAAGGACTTTGAAACCTTCTTTAACCTAATTCCTAGCTAGGGTTTTAGATCATTTATTTAAGGTTAAGGTGCGTTGGGTAGAGCCATAACGCACCTTTATTTTTGCCTTGATGGACTCTATTCTTTCAAAGCGCCATGCCGGGTGAGGGCTAGGAACTGGAGGATTGCAAACTAGTGAAGCAGGTAGCGATTATTGGCTGTGGGGTTGTCGGGGCAACGATTGCTTACGAGCTGAGCCAACTTCCGGGCTTAAAGATTCAAGTATTCGATCGCCAGCCGCCAGCCCAAGCTGCTAGCGGGGCTGCTTTGGGAGTTTTGATGGGGATCATCAGCCAAAAAACCAAAGGTCGGGCTTGGGCCATGCGGCAAGCTAGCCTTCAGCGCTATGCCACGCTGATTCCGGAACTGGAGGCAGCAACCGGGTTACACATTCCCTACAACCGGCAAGGCATTGTCCGGCTGTGTTTTGCCGGGGAAGAACTGGCTAACTGGCAAGCTTTACAGGAGACGCGCCATGCCCAGGGGTGGCAGCTAGAAATTTGGGACGGCGATCAGCTGCAAGCGCATTGCCCTCAAGTGATCAATTCTCGCGTCACAGGTGCCATCTATTCTCCTCAAGATGCTCAGGTAGATCCGACTGCGCTAACGCTGGCACTCGTTGCGGCGGCCCAAAACCAAGGCGTCACGTTTTACTTTGATGCAGAAGTCAGCGGCTTCCAAGTTTCGTCAGATGCTGAGTGTCCCCAAATTTGCCAGGCCGTTCACACCTTACATCATGCCGTTGCAGTAGATTGGGTGGTGATTGCAGCTGGCTTAGGTTCAACGGCACTTTCACAAATTTCGCCGCAGCCGCTGGCAGTCCGTCCTGTCTTAGGGCAGGCGATGCGCGTGCGATTGAACCAGCCTTTAGGCAACTTAGCCTTTCAGCCTGTGGTCACAGGCGAAGACATTCATATAGTGCCGTTGGGTGCATCTGAGTACTGGATCGGGGCAACGGTAGAATTCCCGACTCAGTCGGCAGAGCTGATTGCCGATGGCGATCGGCTTCAGGCAGTGTGGCAAGGGGCAATTGCCCTGTGTCCGGCTTTGTCCGATGCCACCATCCTCCAAACTTGGTCGGGGTTGCGTCCTCGCCCACACAATCGTCCGGCTCCTATCATTGAGCCGCTAGCAGGCTACGGCAATATTCTCATGGCTACAGGGCATTATCGCAATGGCGTGTTGCTGGCTCCGGTAACTGCTCAACTCGTGAGGGAGATGATGTTAGGGGATGTAGCTGAGGCAGGCGATCGCCTACTGTAGTCCCCTGAGAAGCCCCCTGAGAATAGCCGTAGCTAATGGCTTCTTTTTTTCTCCGTGCGGAGTACGACAATCATCAGGCTCAAAATCAAGACCGTTAAATTGCACACCAGGTAAGTTAGAAGGGTATTGTCAATTCCCCTTAGCTCAATAACTTTGTCCGGCTGGGGGATGAAGACGGTTGCTGCCATGCCGGTGTAATGCATTGACAGTATCGCTCCACCCATC